>DNYO01000338.1 GCA_003506795.1 Deltaproteobacteria bacterium | reverse complement strand
CCCCTTGATCTTGATGTCCATCTGAATGGCCGTAACGCCTTCGCGCGTGCCGGCAATCTTGAAATCCATATCGCCGAGGTGGTCTTCGTCACCGAGAATATCGCTGAGGATGATCTCCGAATCCCCTTCCTTTACAAGGCCCATCGCTATACCGGCCACAGGTTCCTTAATGGGTACACCGGCATCCATAAGTGACAGGCAGCCGCCGCAGACCGTGGCCATCGAAGAAGAACCATTCGATTCGAGTATCTCGGAGACGATTCTGATCGTATACGGAAATGCATCTCTCTCAGGCAGGATCGGCGTCAGCGCACGCTCGGCCAGGTTGCCGTGGCCTATTTCGCGCCGTGTGGGTCCGCGCAGCATGGAAGCCTCGCCTACCGAAAAGGGCGTGAAGTTGTAGTGGAGCAGGAAGGTCTTGTAGGTCTCTCCCTCGTGGAGTGATTCGATCTTCTGTTCGTCATCGGATGTCCCGAAGGTGGTCACTGCCAGCGCCTGCGTCTCTCCGCGCGTGAACACCGCCGACCCGTGGGTCCTGGGAAGAACGCCCACGATGCAGGAGATCGGCCTTATCTGGTCGCTTGCCCTGCCATCGATCCTTTTGCCCGTCGACAGGAGCTGCTCGCGCATGATATCCCGTGTCACATCTTCATATACTTTGGCGGCCATTGCTGCCGCTGTTTCATCACCGTCATAACCGGCCTTAAGGTCCTTGAGGATCTGGTCCTGCCGTGCATACCTTTCCAGCTTGGCTTTTATGGCAAAGCTCCCGATAAGGTCTTTCTCGATCGCTTCGCGGACTTCCTTCTTCTTGTCGTCCAGGTTTTCGGCAACCGCTACCTGCCTTTTTGCCTTGCCGATCTTATCGCGAAGTTTTTCCTGCATCTCGATGAGCGGCATCATGGAACGGTGCCCGAACTCGATCGCCTCGATGAGATCGGTACCCTTCACAAAATGTGCTTCTCCCTCGACCATGATGATGGCGTCGCGGGTTCCCGTAACGACGATATCGATATCACTGTCAGCCATCTGGGGAAAGGTCGGGTTCGCCACGAGGACGCCGTCGATCCTTCCCACCTTGACTCCCGCGAAAGGTCCTTCAAAGGGAATATCCGAAATAGTGACCGCACAGGATGCACCGACGAGGCTCAGGATACCGGGGTCGTTATCCTGGTCTGCCGAGAGCACCGTGGAGATCACCTGCGTTTCGAACCGCCACCCCTTGGGAAAAAGCGGCCTCAACGGCCTGTCAATAAGCCTGGAGGTGAGTATCTCCCGCGTGGTCGGACGGCCTTCCCTCTTGAAGAAACCGCCGGGGAATTTGCCGGCCGCGTATGACATCTCCTGGTAGTTGACGGTAAGCGGCAGGAAATCCTTGTCCCGTTCTGTTTTCTCCGCGACGGCGGTGACAAGAACGACTGTATCTCCATAACGCGCTATGACGCTTCCATCGGCCTGTTTCGCAAGACCTCCCGTACTGAGAGTCAGCGGTCGACCCGCAAATTCGATAGTTGTATTTTCTTCCATATTTTTCCTATTATTCCTTTATTTTCTAAGACCGAGTCTTTCGACTACTTTCTTATAACGGTCCACGTTCTTCTCCTTAAGATAGTTAAGGAGCCTTCTTCTGCTTCCTACGAGAACCAAAAGTCCTCTTCTTGAGTTGTGGTCCTTGGAGAATTTCTTGAAATGTTCCGTCAGGGATTTAATCCTTTCCGTAAGAAGTGCGATCTGCACTTCCGGGGAACCGGTGTCATTATCGTGGGTCTTGAAATCCTCGATTATTGACTTCTTCCGCTGAGTGTCGAGTGGCATATATTCCTCCTTAGTAATTGATTAATCTTTTTATTCGTATCGTTTTCGATCCGAGGTCCGCAACCCCCATGCCGATGAGCGTCCCCTGCTTGTTGAAGAGCCTCGCAGCTTCACCGTGCATCCATTCCTTCGCGTTGCCCGAGATCGGCACGGGCATCCCGTGCTTCAAAAACTTCTCCAGGGCCGTTTCCACGATCATTCCCTTAACACAGCCCAGGATATTTTCCAAAGGTAACAAATAGTTTAACAGGTCTTGCTCGATTTTGAAATAATCAATATCAATCCCCATCTCTTCCGTGAAATCGCCGTGCCTGGTTCGCTTGAGAGTATAGAGTGTTGCCCCGCATCCCAGTTTCTCACCAAGATCGCTTGCAAGCGCCCTGATGTACGTCCCCTTCGAACAGGTAACTTCGATGTCCAGGTAGGGATGGGTATAATCGAGAAGGGTGATATCGAAGATCTCCACTTCTTTCGTGGGCTGCTCGACGGCTATGCCGCTTCTCGCCCATTTGTAAAGCGGTTTCCTGTTTACCTTTTTCGACGAGTACGCCGGCACAAGCTGGGTGATCTTTCCCAGATAGGGCTTGAGGGCGTCTTCGATAAGCTGTCGATCGAAAGGTTCCGTCGGGGTCTCGGTAAGTACCTTTCCCTCGATATCCTGCGTCTCGGTGGTAACACCGAGAAGAAATTTTGCACGGTACCGTTTTTCGACATTCTCGAGGAAGGAAATGAGTTTCACGCCCTCGTCCAGGGCAACAGGGAGAATCCCCGTCGCATTGCGGTCGAGGGTGCCGATGTAGCCTATCTTTCTAAACTTGTGGAGCCTCTTCAGGCGCCTGATGACGTCATATGAGGACATCCCCGCCTTTTTGTCAATTATTAAGAATCCATTCATATGTGCGATATCCTGTTTCCTTCCCAATATTTCAGTCCCGGCGGCCCGCCAAGGGCCGCCGGGACGACAGTTCGGATCTATCCCGCTTCCTTGAGGCGCAGCGCCTGAAGCAGTTTTTCCTCCGTCTCGCTCATCGTACCCTCGATGCGGCATCCGGCCGCATTCTTGTGTCCTCCGCCGCCGAAGGCATTACAAATCGCGGCAACATCGACGGTGCCCTTCGCGCGCATGCTGATCTTGTGAAGATTCTTGTTGATCTCCCGGATAAGCACCGCAACCTCGACACCCCGGATCTCCTTTATGACTTCGACGAAACCATCGGCAAATTCACGGTTCGTTCCCGTTTTCTCGAACATGTCGGAGGTTACGCGGGCCATGGCGATCCTTTCATCGTAGGTACTGAGCGTACAGAGGACCTCGCCAAGGAGAAGAAATCTTTCCTTGGGATGGTTCTCGTAGACCATCTTTGCCACTCTGGCCGGTTCCACGCCGGCCTTTACCATCTCCTCGCACAGTTTGAAGGCTGCAAGGCTTGTATTGTCGTACCGGAGCGAACCGGTGTCCGTGAAGACTGCCGTGTAAAGGTTTACGGCTATATCGGGGTCCGTTTTGACGCTGAGAGACTTGAGAACCCGGTAGATGATCTCTCCCGTGGACGAGGCCCCCGAATCGACAAGGTTTATCCCGCCAAAGCGATCGTTTGTATCGTGATGATCGATATTGATGACGGGCCGCCCCGGGGCGGCTATCCGCTCGTGACCTTCTCCGACACGAAAGAGGCTGCCGCAATCAAGAACGAAGACTGCATCGTACTCCCCGTCGGGCAGCGTATGGACGACCCTGTCCGGACCAGGAAGAAACTCGTACCGGTACGGCACTTTGTCCTTGAGATAGACCGTAGCCTCCTTGCCGAGTGACTCAAGGGCCAGCGCGAAAGCAAAGGCGGACCCGATGGCGTCACCATCAGGATCGATGTGGGTCGTCACCAGAAAAGTCTTCCCTTTCTCGATCACCCTTTTAATCTTTGCCTTCATCGGCCTCCTTCTTAAAGATCTCTTCCATCCTCTGTACCCTTTCGAGGGAGTCATCCAGCGAGAAGGTAAGTTCCGGTATATAGCGCAGCGTCACCCGTTTCCCCAGGAGAAACTTGATGTAGCCCTTCGAACGCTTCAGGGCTTCAAGGGTATGCTTTTGCTCTTCGTCGCTCCCGTATATCGAAATATACACCTTCGCTGATTTGAGGTCCTCGCTTACCCGGACGTCGACAACGGTAATGAAACCAAGGCCGGGGTCCTGAAGCTCACGCTGGATGATAAGTGAAATCTCCTCGCGCAACAAATCCTGCACGCGCAGGCGGCGGTATCTCATATCTCGTTCCCGATAACGATGATCTCCGATGAAGTATCGATGACTTCACCGAGGTAGAGAGACTCCATGTACTCATGGACGTTCTCAATTACCTTGTTCACGTGGTCCTGCCTTACCCCTGCGACGGTGAAACCTATTCTGGCCCTTTGCCACAGATTCGACTGGTCCACTTCGATCATCGAAATGTTAAACTTCGCCCTCGTCTTCTCAATCACTTTTCTCAGCATTTGCCGTTTGTCTTTGAGAGAGTGATTCTCAGGAAAGAAAATATCGACGCGGGATACACCAACTACCATAGCGCTTAACCGTCAAGGGTCTGCTTCTCCTTTTCTTCAACAAAGAATTCGAAGACATCCCCTTCCTGTATATCGTTGTAATCTTCGAGCGAAATGCCGCATTCGTATCCCGACTGTACTTCCCTGACGTCGTCCTTGAAGCGTTTGAGGGCGGCGATCTTTCCCGTATGGAGGAGCTTTGTTCCGCGGACGACCCTGACGGCGGAGTTACGCGTCGCCTTGCCCTCCGTTACATAGGAGCCGGCGATGACGCCGATCCGGGACACGGAATAGGTTTTCCGCACTTCAGCCTTGCCGATGGTCACCTCGACGATCTTTGGCGCCAGCATGCCTTCCATGGCCTTTTTCACGTCATCTATCATATCGTAGATAACGGAATAGTTCCTGATCTCTATCTTTTCCTGCTCGGCCAGAGCCTGCGCTTTTGCAATGGGTCTCACGTTGAAGCCGATTATTATGGAACCTGATGCCATGGCGAGGTTCACGTCGGTTTCAGTGATCGCTCCGACCCCGCTGTGGGCTATCTGGACTTCGACGGCATTGGTCGACATCTTCTTCAATGCTCCCACGATGGCATCGATGGTACCCCGTACATCACCCTTGACGATGACATTGAGAAAGACCTTTTCCGTCTCGCCTATCTTTGAATAGAGGTCTTCCAGGGTTGTCCTGGCGCTTTTGAGCGCCTCTCTTTCGCGGAGTTTTTCCTGTCTGAACCTGGAAAGCTCCTTGGCATAGCGTTCTTCGGTGGTGACGATGAAACGGTCGCCGCCGTGGGGAACATCCTGAAAACCCACCACCAGCACCGGTGTTGATGGCGGCGCCACCTGAATCCTGCCGCCTTTGTCGTCGATCATCGCGCGAACGCGGCCGAAGGTCATGCCTGAAATGAAAGGATCCTGTATCTTGAGGGTACCGTCCTGGATGATGACGGTTCCGATGGGCCCATGCCCCTTGTCGAGTTCGCTTTCAATGACGGTCCCCCGGGCCAGCTTGTCCGCATTTGCCTTGAGTTCAAGCATATCGGCCTGCAGGACGATAAGTTCCAGCAATTCCTTGATGCCTTCCTTCTTCTTCGCCGAGATCTTCGCAAACAGCGTTGTGCCGCCCCATTCCTCGGAAATAAGGTTCTGCTCGGCCAGCTCTTTCTGGACCTTGTCGATATTGGCATTCTGCTTGTCAATCTTGTTTATGGCTACAATGATGGGAACTTCGGCACTGCGGGCGTGGTTGATCGCCTCTATCGTCTGCGGCATGACCCCATCATCCGCTGCGACTACCAGGATGACTATGTCCGTGACGAGCGCGCCCCGTGCACGCATGGCGGTAAAGGCCTCATGGCCGGGCGTGTCGACGAAGACAATCTCCCTGCCGTCCAGATTGACCTTGTAGGCGCCGATGTGCTGGGTTATGCCGCCGGCCTCGCGCTCTGCCACGTTGGTGTCCCGTATGGTATCGAGAAGGAGCGTCTTGCCGTGGTCGACGTGGCCCATAATGGTGACGACAGGAGAGCGCGGCTTCAGATTCTCCTGGCTCTCTTTTTCCTCTTCTTCCCGTGCGAGGAACTCTTCCTCGATGGAGACGATCTTCTCGACATCGTAGCCGAACTCCGTCGCGGCAAGGTAAGCCGTATCGTAGTCGATCGTTTTGTTTACCGTCGCCATCACACCAAGAGGCAGGAGCTTTATAATGATATCCTGCGCCTTGACATTCATTCTCTTTGCAAGCTCTCCGATGGTGATCTCATCGCTGACCTTGACAACGCGCCTGGCGATCTTTGCCTCAGGTCTTTTTTCCTCTTCAGCCCGTCTGTCACCGCCCCGGTCCCGCCTGTCTTTTCTGAAGGAACCCGTCTTCGGCCTCTGTCTCCTGAAGGAATAAAGGTCCTCTTCCTTGATGACCACCTTTCTCTTCAGGGTACCTTTCTTCTTTTCCTTGGACTCTTCTATCTCCTGCTCCTCGATCTTCTTGAGGAGCTTTTCCGTTTTCTTCTTCTGGCGCTCGGGTTCTTCCCCGCCTTCGCCACCCTCCACGGCCTTGAAATCTTTCTCAAGGTCCTGTTTGTAGGCCTCTTCGAGGACCTTGGTTATCTCTTTCTCTTTCTCTTCCGCAATATGTTCTATGTCACCCTTCGGAGCCTGGTCCTCGACCGCACGCGCTGCCTGTTCGATCTCGGACTCCGGAACCGCTTCGGGCTGCCTTTCTTTTATGTGAACGTGGAGGTCTTCGGGAATTCTCCTTTGTGCCTCCTCACTTATTTCCTCTTCCAATCTTGAGTCTTTCGGTGCCTTTCTTCTGGCAGAGGCCTTTGCCGCGGAAACTTCGGCCTGGGTCTCTTCTTCGCGCCCGACTATCTCTTCTTTCGGTTCTTCTTTGGCCTTCGGGGGAGCCTGTACCCTCCGCCGGATAATCGTGGAAGCAACCCTTGTTTCAACGAGGGTCTCCCCCGTCGCGGAGGTCTGTTCCTTTACCGGTTCGTGCGCTGTTTCGCCATCCTTCGGTTTGTCCTTAATCTTTACGCCGATCTTTTTAAGTTTGGCGAGTATTTCGTCATCGCTGGCCTTGTCGGTAAGGGCCGTTATCTTAATTTTCGTCATTCCTGATCCTTCCTAGCTCCCCGAGGCAGTTATTCGCCGGCAGGAACGTTTGTCTCGTCCTGCTTCGCCTCTGATTCCTGCCGCGTCTCCTCCGCCGGCTCTTCGGTACCTCCTTCTTTGTCGTCGATTTCCACAAGCTGCGGGGCTTCCGCAGCTTCTTTCCTTTCTTCAGCTTCCCTGGCTTCCTGGGCCTCACGCGCCTTGCGAACCATGATCCCCTTCGCCTCGTCGATTATGCGCCTGCAGTCATCAACGGATATGCTGGTGATCTTGTTCATTTCTTCCGGCGTAAGCTTCGCTATGTCCTTGGGATCGCGCAGGTACTCATCATGGAGGATGCGTGCAAGGATCTCGCTTACCTTGAGATTCTCCACAAGCTCATCGATGATCTTCTTGGAAGTCTTTTCCACTTCAGACTCGCTGCTTATGTCGATCTTCCAGCTTGTCAGTTTTGAGGCAAGGCGGACATTCTGCCCTTTCTTGCCGATCGCAAGGGAAAGCTGGTCATCGTTGACGATAACTTCCATCGAATGCTCTTCTTCGTTTATATAGACCTTCGACACCCTGGCAGGTGCGAGGGTGTTGCAGACAAACTTCGCTATATCCTTACTAAAGGGGATAATGTCGATCTTTTCACCCCTGAGTTCCTGAACGATGCTCTGCACGCGGGAACCCTTTACGCCGACACAGGCGCCGATGGGGTCGATATCGGGATCTTCGCTGTAGACGGATATCTTTGCGCGTTCTCCCGGTTCCCGGGCGGCCCCTATGATCTTGATGATCCCTTCCTGGATCTCCGGCACTTCGAGCTCGAACAGTTTCATGAGGAAACCCGGATGGGTCCTCGACATGAGAATCATGCAGCCTTTCTGTCCCTTTTCCACGTCCAGGATGAGCCCTTTTACGCGCTCCCTCTGACGGAATGTCTCACCGGGTATCGCTTCCTTGAAAGGCATGAGGGCTTCAGTTCTCCCCAGGTTGACGATGTAGTGGTTCTTCTCGACCCTCTGGATAACTCCCGTGATGATCTCGCCCTTTTTGCCCTTGAACTCATTGTAAATGACGTCGCTTTCCGCGTTTCTAACCTTCTGTATGATGATCTGCTTGGCGGTCTGGGCGGCAATGCGGCCGAGTGACGATGTATCGAGCTTGATGCCGATGGCGTCGCCCACGATGCACTCCGGGTCGTGGTGTTTGGCATCCTCTTCGATTATTTCCATATCGGGCTCATTGACATCTTCGACCACGGTCTTGAATTGAAAAACCTCGATCTCTCCCAACTCTTCGTTGTAGTGCGCCTCAAGATCGAGATGGCTGCCGTATTTCTTTTTTGATGCCGATAATATAGCCTCTTCAAGAGCCTCGATAATGGTTTCTTTCGGTATGCCCTTTTCCTTCCCTACCTGCTCAATGACGTAATTGAGATCAAAATACATCGTTACCCCTCAAAATCAAACTCCAAATGTGCCTTTTTTATAGCACATATCGGGATTGTAAACACACCTATTTTTTCCTGCACTACCACTTCCTCGTCGGTTACATCGACAATCGTGCCGACGAATTCCCGTTTGCCTTCCACTTCCTGACCGGTCACCACCCGGCACTTCCTGCCCCGGGACCTGACGAAGTCTTCCCGTTTCTTCAAGGCCCTCGTGAGCCCCGGCGACGAAACTTCCAGGGTGAAAGCATGCTCGATGATATCGTCGACATCGAGGATCCTGCTGAGTTCGCGGCTCACATACTCGCAATCCTGAATCGTTACGCCTCCCTCTTTGTCTATGAAGACCCTGAGAAGCCATCTCTTCCCCGATGGACGGAATTCGATCTCAACGAGCTCCAGCAGGCGTTCGCCAAGGATGGGTGCAACTATCGCTTCTATCTTTTCTATGGTTTCCGTGGCGGATATCATCCTGGTAAAAATTAAAAAAGCGGGTTGGACCCACTTGAAGGTATTCTTTTATCATAATTTGCAGGGGAATGCAATGCTAATTTACCAGCATTTCTATTGACTTTGCCCGGCGCAGCAAGGTAAAAAGTGATCGCATGGTCATACCATATGTATAAGTATTGTACCTACGACAGTCCCAAACGCATACTCGTCACGGGGGGCGCCGGTTTTATCGGCTCTCACCTGTGCGAACGCCTCCTCGATGACGCTCATGAGGTGATCTGCCTCGATAACTTCTTCACGGGCACGAAGGGCAATATCGCCCATCTCATCGGCCACCCCGGTTTTGAGGTCATCCGCCATGACATAACCCAGCCGATACACCTTGAAGTGGAGTGGATATTCAACCTTGCCTGTCCTGCAAGCCCCATTCATTACCAGTACAACCCCGTCAAGACGATCAAGGTGAATGTCCTCGGCGCCCTGAACATCCTGGGCCTCGCGAAGCGTGTCCGTGCCCGGGTCTTCCAGGCATCGACAAGCGAGGTGTACGGAGATCCCGAGACACATCCCCAGAATGAACGCTACTGGGGACACGTCAATCCCATCGGGAAAAGGAGCTGCTACGACGAAGGCAAACGGGTGGCGGAGACGCTCTTCTTCGACTACATGCGCCAGAACAGGGTGGACATAAAGGTCGCCCGTATCTTCAATACCTATGGACCCAGAATGCGCCCCGACGACGGCCGGGTGGTGAGCAATTTCATCGTCCAAGCCCTTTCGGGCAGTCCCGTGACGATCTACGGCGACGGTTCCCAGACGCGCTCCTTCACGTATATCGACGACATGGTCGAAGGCATCATACGGATGATGGATTACCAGAAGGGAAAGCGCGAAAAACCCGAGGACTACACTGCGCCGCTCGTCTCCGGTTTCGCGGGCCCCGTGAACCTCGGCAACCCGGAAGAGACTTCGATCCTCGATATAGCCAGGAGCGTCATACGCCTCGTCGGGTCAGCGTCCCCCATTATCCACAAATCTCTCCCCGAGGACGACCCGAAACAGCGCTGTCCCGACATCGCACTGGCAAGAAAGACCCTCAAATGGGAACCCAAAACGTGCCTCGAGGAAGGTCTCACCAAAACTATCGGGCATTTTCGGAGGGCGTGACGATGAAGCGGGAAGAAGAGCTCATCAAGGCCGGCTGGGAGAAAAGGTTCGTTGCCTGTGAACCCAGGCTGTCCGAGATGGCCGAAATGTATGAGGAGATAGGCTTCGAAGTCCACCTCGAACCCCTGCCGGCAAAGGAAGAACTCGAGGCCGCCGAAGCGTCGTCATGCGATGAAAAGGCTTGCAGCGCCTGTTTCGAGGTCGACCCGGAACGCTACCGCATTATCTTCACCCGGCGCTCCGGCAAATAATAAACCGCCCGCGGGAATCACGTGAAAAGTTTTTTCCACCGTTTTTCCGCCTCATCCTTTGCGGATGTTTCCGCCTGCCTTTCGGTAAAGCGGAAGTATTCGCAAAAGTTCGCCCTGTCTTTTTCCTTCACGAATTCGGCCTTGTCCTCCCTGCAGGAATTTGCCTTTCCCGTATCGTAAAAGAGGCAGTTGAGACAGACGTGAAGATCCTCATGACAGACCGGACATTCGTCCCGGAAGGAGATCTTCTCCGCGGTTATGGGGGTATTGCACCTGCGGCATTTCATTTCAGCACCTTCAGGAGGTCTTTGAGGCCTGCTATCTTCCTTCTGCCAAGGGCCGCCTCACAGTCGCGGCCGTCTATACCGTCTATATAATAGGATTCGATCCCCAGGCCCGACGGGACATCGTGATCGAAAACCGGATGGTCCCCCACGTGGACCACCTCTTCAAAGGAGGCCCCCAGTTCCACGCAGAGCTTGCGGAAGAATGCCTCCTGCTTCTTTACCATGCCGTAGTCCGTAGTCGCCGAGACGACACGCGAGAACAGTCCGGCGAGGCCGGTATGGGCCAGTTCCTTTTCAACGAATATTCGTGCGGCATTGGAGGCGATTACGAGGGTATACCGGTCATAAAGCGACGTGACAACCCCGAATGCATCAGGCATGAGGGCAATCTCACCGGTGTACCGGTTAAGGAGTTCCGCCGCGCTCACCTCAAGGGAGAACTTTTTCAGCCAGTAGTCTATTTCGTACCAGAGTATGTCTCCGTCGCCGACGGACTCGTACTCGGACCGTATCAACGCCTTTGCGTCTTCAAAGGTCATGCCGTATGTCCGGGCATATTCACCGGGGATCCCATGGTTCCAGACCAGGTCGCCGTAACGCCCGTCCACCAGCGTACCGTCAAGATCGAATGATATGACTTTTTTCATGGCACCTATTATACCAGATTCCGCAGGGTTTTTCCCTTAACCGGCTCCCGCTTGAAAAAACATTGCATTGGGGCTCCAAACCGGTTTAAATGTACGAAAACCTTTGTCCAGGAGAAGAAATGAAGGCCGTGCCCTGCATCTTCATAGCGCTTTGCCTCCTCATATGCATCTCCGCAACTGCTCACGCGAAAGGAACTGTAAAGATCGGCCTCATCACACCGCTGACGGGAAGCCTGAAAACCCTGGGAGAGTCGGTAAAGAATGGCTTTAACATTGCCGTCGGAGAATACGGCAGAAAGGGTAAGTACAACATACAGGTCGTAATGGCCGATGACGGCAACGATCCTGCTGAAGGCGTCAATGCCGCCATGACCCTGATCCAGCGGGAAAACGTTGCCGCCATCGTGGGGCCGCTGACCTCGAGGGTGGCCATACCTGTCAGCGAGAAGGCCTCACAGTACAAGGTCCCCATGATAACCGGCAGCGCTACGGACCCGAGGGTGACCGTCTCCGGCGGCAAGAGAAAACCCTACATCTTCAGGACATGTTACACAGATCCTTTTCAGGGTCTTCTCGCGGCCAATTTCGCCCTTCAGGAACTCAAGGCAAAAACAGCGGCCGTTCTCTATGATTCCGGCAGCGATTACTCCCGCGAAATGGGCGAATCTTTCCGGGCCGCTTTCACAAAGGGAAACGGAGCAATTGTCGCCTTTGAGGCCTACCGGAAGGACACGGTAGACTTTTCCGCCATGATAGCACAGGCGGCTCTCAGGAATCCGCAGGTCATCTTCCTGCCTGATTATTATGATAAAGTTGCCGTTATCGCAAGGCAGATCACCCGGAAGGGCATCAAACCGATCCTCCTCGGCGCAGACGGATGGGATTCACCGGACCTTCTGGCGTGGGGCGGCAACTCCGTCGTCGGCGGGTACTTCGTGAACCACTACTCACCCGACCGCACCGACGAGGCCGCCGAATCTTTTATCAGGATGTACAAGGCCAATTACGGCGTCGTTCCCGATGTATTCGCGGCCCTCGCGTACGACGCAACGGCCATTCTCCTCAAGGCAATAGGTGCGGCCAGGAAACCGCAGCGGGAAGATATCCGCAAGGCCCTGGAGGCCACAAAGAATTACAGGGGTGCAACAGGGGTGATCACTTTCGATGCAAACAGAGACGCAATTAAACCGGGTGTCATCATGAGAGTGGAGCGGAAGGGCTTCACGTACATAATGCCGGTGAACCCCTAAGAAAAAATCCCGGACCTCCATCCAGCTGTGCGCGGGCCGAAAGGCACCCGCATCCTCCGGGTGACCGCGGCGCCGGGGCTGATTTTTGCCGCCGTTCGTGTTATAAGAATAGTTACCATCGATGAAGAGAGATATCCCTGACATTCACGATTTTGCCGCGCGGAACAACATTTCCGTGACGCGGATCATGGACTTCACCACCACGGCAAATCCGCTGGGTCCGTCCGCCAAAGCCAGGAACGCAGTCAGGAAAAACGTGAAGGTCATGGATCGGCATTCCGACTCCGAGGCAAGGTTCCTCATCCGGGTCATCGCCCGATCCGAAGGTGTCCCCGAGCAAAATGTGCTTGTCAGTGAGACATTTGCGGCCCTCGCAACGTCCATACTCCAGGCGCACAACGCCTCACGGGTCCTGTGTACCGCGCCCTACCCCGCATATTACCGGGGATTACAGGACGGTCCGCTGAAGCTTCATTTCTGTCCCCTGGACAGGACGGACCGTTTCCGCCTTGACGTCGCCGCCTGGCTCGATGAGATGCGCCGGTGCGATGCCGCCATTCTCGCCTGCCCCTCCTTTGTGTCCGCCGCTCACCCGCCGCAAGACGCGATCGACACGATCGTTCGGGAGGCAGCCGGGCGCGGTACTCTTCTCATAATCGACGAGACCCTGCGGAGATATTCCGAGGCCCCTTCTCTTTCAGCCGCCATCACCGGGAACGACAGATGTCTCGTCCTTGGCTCCCTGAGCGAGTACTATGCGCTGGCCGGCCTGCCGGTGTCCTATGCCATCGGATCCGATGCGGCGCTGAGGGGTATACGGCAGCGGTCGTTCTTAAACCCGCCGGGCACACTTGCCGCTGCCGCCGCGGTGGAGTCACTTCGGGATCGCACCTACCCCCGGAAGACCCGGTCATTCATAGAGAGTGAAGGCTCGTTCATCGAGGAAGGTCTGCGACGCATCCCCGGCATCACCTTCTTCACCACCAGCGGCGGCTCCTTCGTAATCACCTTCGTTGACCACCCCGTGAAGCCCCTGGAAACCTTTTCCCGATACCGGATTATAGTCGATGACACGGGGGACGCAAAGACCCTGTTCTTCCCCGTCAAGGACCATAAATGGAACGCACGATATGTGAAAACATTGAAAAACATAATGGGAGTGCAGAGATAATGAAACAAAGGATACCTTCGATCAATCTTCTTCTGTCATTCGCGATCATCTTTCTCCTGGCCGTCTTTTTTGCGCCCTGCGGCGCCGCGGAGCTGAGAATACTCCACGTGAACGATTTCCACGGTTTCGCGGAGAGCTACAAGCGCATCGGGTCCGACGAACTTCAGGGTGGAGCAGCGTATTTTGCGGCAAGGTCCCGGGAGCTGAAAAAGGAAAAACCCTCGCTCCTTCTGGCAGCCGGGGATATGATCCAGGGAAGCACCTGGGCAAACCTTTTTGAAGGCAAGCCGGCTATCGAGGTAATGAACGCCATGGGCTTCGATGCCATGGTCGTAGGCAACCACGAGTTCGATTTCGGCACGGCAGTGCTCACCCGGCGAATTAAGGAGGCAAATTTCCCCGTCCTCGCGGCGAACGTCACCGGCCTCGACACCCTCAAACCCTACATAATAAAAGAAGTGAACGGGATAAGGGCGGGGATCATCGGGGTCGTTACCGAGGAAACTCCCGCGGCAACACACCCCGGGAATGTGAAAGGCCTGACCTTCCTGCCTGTGGCCGGGACCGTCGAGCGTTACGTCAGGGAACTGAAAGGAAAGGTTGATATCATTATCGTCCTCTCCCACCTGGGATACAACGCCGACATGGCGCTGGCCGGCACAGTCAAGGGCATCGATGTCATCGTCGGCGGTCATTCCCACACAAAGGCGGTGCATCACATCACCGTCGGGGACACCATCATCGTCCAGGCATGGGAACACGGACTGGTGCTCGGCGTCCTCGATCTCACCGTGGAATCCGGGAAGGTTATCCGGGCTGCGAGCAGGCTCGAAGATATCTTGCCGGCCAAAATGAAAAAAGATGAACAGGTTGCCGGTATCGTCGATACCTGGGCAGCCAGGGTGAACGAATCGATGGGAAGGGTCATCGGAGAGGCCGCGGTCGATCTTGACGGAGAGAACGCGCGCGTCAAGGAATCAAACCTCGGCAATTTTGTCGCCGACATCCTGAAAAAGCAGGCGCGGGCCGACGCCGCAATCATCAACGGCGGCGGGCTCCGCACCAGCATAAGGAAAGGTTCGATCACGGTCGGGAACGTCTACTCGGTCCTGCCTTTCAACAATTACATCGTGGCGATCCGCCTCACAGGACAGCAGATAAGGGATGCCCTCGAATACGGGCTCTCGGGTATTGAAAACAAAGAAGGGCGGTTCCCGCAGGTATCCGGCATCTCCTTCACCTATTCCCTCAAAAGGGCGCCGGGGGGCCGCCTGGGAACGGTAGAGATCGCCGGCGAACCCATCGACCCGTCGCGGCAGTACACAGTGGCAACCAATGATTTTCTGGCCGCGGGAGGCGACGGATACCAGGCGTTCCGCGAGGCCATCAGACAGGCGACGGACTTTGAGATTCTCGGCGGAACGATACGAAGCGGAAACCTCGTATACAATGATGCCGGCAGATGGCTCAGGGATGTCGTTGTGTCGGAAGTCTCCAGAGAAAAAAACGTGAACCCCGCCCTGGAGGGCAGGATAAAGGTAGAGAACTGACGGTGAAAGTACTGGTAAACGACGCCGAGATCCACCTTGCACCGGGCATGACAGTGCGTCATGCCCTCATCGGCGCCGGTCTTATGAGCGAGGTCGAGGGCGGGAAGAAGGTCTTTGACGAATGGGGAAACGAGATAGGGCTTGACGGGGCGCTTTCTGAGAATGCCCGGATATACCTTGAAGGAGAAAGACCGGCATGATCGATACATTTCTGCTTTCCTTCATCCCGCTTTTTGTCGCTTTTGATGTTCTCGGGGTCCTGCCCGTCTACATAAAGCTCACCGCATCCATGGACCACGAGAACAGGACACGGCACCTGAGGGATTCCCTGCTCACGGCATTCATCATATCCATGCTCTTTGTCATCGTCGGCAACAGGGTCATGACCTATCTCGGGATATCCATGCAGGATTTCCTCGTTGCCGGCGGAATCGTCATCTTCATAACCGCCATCAGGGACCTCATCCAGGGCCATGCTGAACCTGCACAGGGGAACGAGTTCTTCGGCGTCGTACCCCTCGGCATACCTCTGCTCGCCGGGCCCGCCGTCCTAGCCACTTCCATGATCATATGGAACCAGCACCCGTTCTATTATTACCTCATATCCCTGGTCCTCAACATCATCATCTGCTGGGTCGTGCTCTACTTCTCGGACTTCATCCTGAAACTCCTCGGCCGACGTATCGTGGAGGCCCTCTCCAGGGTCTTCAGCCTCATCATAGCCTCCATCGCGATCATGTTCATACGCAGGGGAATACAGGGGTTCTAGCGAAAACCCCTTTTGAATAATTCCAGAAAAGCCCGGGCAAGACCCATTGAGACAGAAATATTTGAAAAATATTTGACAAAAACCATCGGCAATTTTAAACTGTACCGTCCGGACTGTACAGTTTGAATCGCAAGGAGTATCCCATGAGTCCACGAGTGAGTTCCT
>DNYO01000141.1 GCA_003506795.1 Deltaproteobacteria bacterium | reverse complement strand
AGTAATATACAGAAATCCCGCAAGAACGGGAAGGAAAAACAGCATGGAATTCAGTTGAAAAAACGGAACGATTGCGCGACAATAGATCAACAAAACAGCAAATAAAATCTTACCGGAGTGGATGTGAAAGACATCGAGAGCACATACGATATTATGCATTTCGAAGCCCTCGGGCCGGAAGCGCGCCATCTCGAAGAGGAGATCGCGAGGGCGATCGAAAAGGATGAGATCCCCCAAGGGCATTCGTATCTTATATCCCCGAAAAACGTCCAGGAATTCTTACGGGACAATCCAACAGTGAAACTGCCGGAGATCATAACGACGAAAACCCATTCCGTCCTGCCCGACCATTATCTGGAGGGGGCAAGAAAAAGTGTTATAACCCGAAGCGCCGGGTATGACCACCTGGAACATCTTGCGGACAGGGTGAACATAGCGTCGTTGCGCGAGTACTGCGTGAACGCCGTCGCACAAACGGCGATGAAGTTCCTCTACGCCGCAGCGGGAGAGCTGAACCATTACTCGCTCAACACGGTCACCTTCGAAAGGAAAGACTCCCGGGCCTTCATGGAGCTTGGCAGGCACCGGACCCTTACCGTTTTCGGCGTCGGCAAGATAGGTAAGAAGACATACGAACTTGCAGAGGCCAACGGGCTGACCGTGCAGGGCACAGACATCAGGCAGGAGGAACTCGACCGTCTCTACAAGGGATCGGTGCACTTTGTCTCCAAAGAGGAAGCCATCCTGTCCAGTGATATCGTCATCAACACCATGAACCTGACACGGAACAAGGAAAGCAGGTTCTATAACGTGGGGTATTTTTCAAAGAAGTATCTCTCTCAGGCAACCAAAAAACTCATTTTCATCAATGTGACACGGGGGGAAATAGCTCCGGAATCGGTCCTCCTGGACCTGTATCGTTCGGGAAAGATAACAGGCATCGGACTCGATGTCTTCAGCGGCGAATCCAGATTCGCCGCACTTTTGCTCGGGGAGCCGACGGCCACCGACGCGGACCTTCTGGCGGCAAAAACACTGCTGGAGAGATCTATCGACAGAAGCTCCAACATCTACGTTCAGCCTCACCAGGGGTTCAATTCCGACCTCGCCGCCCAGACAAAGGCCGTCGAAGCGGTGAAGCATGTCGCAGCGTGGTATCGGAACGGCAAACAGCGTTTCGACGAGCAGCTGCCCTACTATTGATCCCATAGAGCAGACGCTTCGCGCCGGGAAAAAAACAAGCCTGGCGCACCTCCATCGGGCACCCCGTTGACACGCGGGGTGCATCCGCATATCCTTAACTTATGACGACAAAGACAGTCCTGTCCGCCGCCGTCCTCATCCTTCTGCTGTGTTGCGGTCTTGTCCCGGCACCTCCCGCGGGTTCCATCGAGGTAGGCCCTGTTCCCCAGACCGTACGGGACAGGTTCATGCCCGAGGGAGACAACGTTGTGGTCCGCCCCTGGATCACGAACCTGGAGGCGCCCTGGTCCCTCGTTTTTCTCCCCGACGGCAGGGCTCTGGTCAGCGAGAGGCCCGGCAGGGTAAGACTCATCAGAAACGGCGTCCTCGAGGCCAGGCCCTATGCTGTCGTGGAGGTCGCCCACACCGGCGAAGGCGGTCTCATGGGACTCGCCGTTCATCCGGAGTTTCCCGGGAAACCGTACGTCTATGCCATGCACACCTACCGCGACAAAGGCAAGCTGTACAACAGGGTCATCAGGTTGAAGGACGAGGGCGAACAGGGGAAGTTCGACAGGATCATCGTTGACGCAATCCCGGGAGCCCGGTTTCACGACGGGGGGCGCATCGCCTTCGGCCCCGACGGTATGCTCTACGTAACGACGGGCGAGATGTATGAGAGAAACCTCGCCCAGGACCTCAATTCGCCCAACGGAAAGATCCTGAGGGTTACGCCGGAGGGCTCCGTCCCCGCAGACAACCCATTCAGAAATTCGCCCGTCTGGTCGTACGGCCACCGCAACCCCCAGGGTCTCGCCTGGCATCCCGTGACGAAGGAACTATTCGCCTCCGAGCACGGACCGTCGGGAGAGTCCCTGACCTTCGGCAACGACGAGATAAACGTCATACGCAAGGGGGGCAATTACGGGTGGCCCGAGGCGGCCGGAGCCCCGTCGGGGACGCCTTACGTCAATCCCCTCATCGTGTGGAGGAAAGCGACGCCGCCTTCAGGTATCACCTTTTACGCCAGGGGGCCCCTCACGCATCTTCATGACGATCTTTTTGTCGCCACCCTCAAGAGCAGGGCCCTTATTCGTGTACGGCTGAAGGGAGAAGCAGGCGGATACCAGGTCCTCGCCATCGAGAGATGGTTCGCCACGGATGACAACGAAGGCCGTTTCGGACGGCTCCGGGACGTGGTGGCCGGACCGGACGGCTACCTCTATTTCCTTACCAGCAACAGGGACGGGCGCGGCAGCCCGGGCAGGGATGACGACATGATCGTGAGGATCATGCCGAGGTAGACGAAGCCACAAACTGCCCCGGCCCGGCTACCGGAGTGCATGAAAATTTACTTGTATATTCAATAGTAGCGTATTATACTGTTTTTACACATTGACGTGTTCCCTCAAAGACCCCGAGGATATTACAAGCACACCGAACAAAGAAGTTCACCCCCAGGTCAACGTTTACCGACTGAATAAAACTTTCCTGACTTAGCGGAAAGTGTTAATATACGGCTTTGTCCGGTCCAAACTTGTAAGGAGGAAAC
>DNYO01000010.1 GCA_003506795.1 Deltaproteobacteria bacterium | reverse complement strand
TTGCACGCCTTCGGCGGGAATTCTCCCTATTGATGTTTGCGGGTGGGGGTCATCATTGCGGGACAGGTCTGAGCGAGGTATCATGGTTCTTTACTTCCCGCGTAGCGGGATCGAAGATTCCCGGGAATTTCAGTATTCTCAAATTCCCGGGAAGTCTTTTGGTTTCCTCCCCAGCCTCTCTTTTATGCCTCCAGAGAGGAGCCTTTAGGCGACGAACGGGCGTGAGACAAGGTTTTTAAAGTCGTTTGTTACGGGATAAACGTGAGACAAATCTTTTAGAATAGGGGGATTTGGGCAACAGGCTGTAGATAAACGACCTGCTCAACGACATAGCAGACATCAGGAGAATAACATAAATGTCATACAGGGACAGGATTACATCACTAAAAAAAACCGAGATTTTCCGCGAACTCTCCGACGACGAACTGGTCAAGTTTTCGTCAACCCTCCAGGAAAGAACGTATCCGCCCAACACGGCGATAGTCCGCGAAGGGACACCCGGCAACGCCACGTTCATTATTGTTGACGGCAAAGTTGAGATACGCAGGAGGGACCCCAGAAGCGACTTTGATGTCGCCATCGCCACCCTGGACCAGGGTGCGTGTTTTGGTGAGATCTCCGGCAGCCCCAGCTCCGCCACGGTCTTTGCCGTCGCGAGCACGAAGGTTCTCGTCCTCAAAAAGAAGGATTTCGACGTGCTCCTCAACGAACATCACACCCTGTCGGTATCGTTGAGCAGGATCGTTGCCGAGCACATAGAGGAGATTAAGAACAGGGAGCTTCCCGGAACAATTCCGCTGGACACCCTGAGGTTCGATGATGCCGTCATAGCCTGCATCCCGGAACAGCTCGTACGCAGGCACAGGATACTTCCCATCTCGTATGCTAACGGCAAGATTATTCTGGCGGTCGTCGATCCCCATGATGTCACCGCCATCGACGACGTCAAAAGGGCGGTCAACGAAAAGTATCCCAAGGCTTTTTTCGACCTGGTAATCATTACCGAGACGGACTTCGCAAATTTTATCAACGGGGAATACAAAAGCCTCCTGATCAAGCAAAAGGAGGCGTTCCTCGACATAGAGAGCTTCGTCGACTCAATGGATCATATTCAGTCTGACATCCTGAGGGAATTTGATTTCGAGGAAGAGGCGGACGAAGACGTCGGCATCCCCGATATCGAGAAAGAGGCAGAAGGAGCCCCGATCATCAAGCTGACGAACAGCATCATTGCCATGGCCTTGAAGCGAGGGGCCAGCGACATCCACATCGAGCCCATGGAAAAAGAGGTGCGTGTCCGCTATCGCATCGACGGCGACCTGGTTGAGGAAATGGTGCTGCCGAAGAGAATACAGCTTCCGCTCGTCAGCAGGATGAAGATCATTTCCAAACTCGACATCACCGAACGCAGACTCCCCCAGGACGGGAGGATCAACATAAAGATCGGGAAGAAGTCGATCGACTTTCGCGTTTCCACTATTCCTGCGAAGTTTGGCGAAAGGATCTGCACAAGAATCCTGGACAAGAGCAATACCAGGCTGGGCCTCGATAAGCTCATCACCCACGCGCCGGTCCGTAAACTTGTCAGGGAGATGATCAGGAAGCCCTATGGCATCATCTATGTAACGGGCCCCACCGGCTCCGGCAAGACGACAACTCTCTACAGCTCCCTTGCGGAGATCAATGACCCCAGGACAAATATATTTACCGTAGAGGACCCCATAGAGTATGACCTCAAGGGCATTAACCAGGTCCAGGTAAACCACGACATCGGTCTTGACTTCGCCCGGGTCCTCAGGGCCTTCCTCCGCCAGGACCCGGACATTATTCTCGTGGGCGAGACCAGGGACGGCGAGACCGCCAAGATCGCCATTGAGGCAGCCCTTACCGGCCACCTTGTCTTCACCACCGTTCATGCGAATGATGCACCGAGCACCTTCATGCGCCTCATCGAGATAGGTATCGAACCTTTCCTTATTTCCGCCTCGGTTGTCGGCGTTATCGCACAGAGACTCGTAAGAAGGATATGCGAGAAGTGCAAAGAGGTCTACCAGGACCCCGCTGCCCTTGAGTACCTGGGCCTCCCCAAAGGGACAAAACTCTACAGGGGGAAGGGTTGCGGCGCTTGCGGCACCACGGGTTACAAGGGCAGGATCGGCGTCTACGAGGTACTCGTTATCAACGAGGAGATAATGCGCCTCATAACCTCGGGAGCCGACACCCTGGCTATCAGAAACGCAGCGGTAAAGAACGGTATGAAGGACCTCAAGGAGTACTGTCTCACCCTCCTCAAGGAAGGGCTTGTCAGTGTGGATGAGGTACTGAGAACCGTAGTGATACAGAACTGACCTCTTTCAGCTGAGAAAGAGTGGATGTTCGTTACATACCGTCACTTATACGGAGCCCCGGGGAATACCTGTAAGGATTATCCCGGGGCGAGGCCGTCCTTTGAAACTTTTTCAGCGAGACAAAAAAGAGATCTGTTTACACCGTTATCTGTAACCTTTGGACCTGAGGAAATTGGCGCATGTGGCGTTTGACCGGCTGGCGGCATCGCACCCGCACTGTATCCGCGTGTATTCATTGCAGGTTGTGAATCCCCTGCTGTTGCGAACGCCGTTCGACCTGATCAAGCTGCAGGCATGGTTGGTCCAGTTCCCCTGAAGTTTCACGAACGAGCCGTTGGGCATCACGTAGTACGGGCCGTCAGGTGTGATCAGGTCGTGAACGAAAGTGGGCTGCCAACCGTTGCCGCGGCAGGGGCCGGCATAGGCGGCCGTGGAAAGAAAACCGATGAGGAGGATGGCCCCCAGGCAAAGAAGGCAAAGCTTGTTTTTCATTTTTGATACCTCCCGTAGTATATTGTTTGAGATTTCACGCTCGGTATCGATACGTGCCGTCTGATACCATCGTCCTATAATGCTATCAGCAGAAGAGCTTCTTTTCTGTAACCTGAACTACATAACAGGAAAAACAGCGGATCGCAACGCGACTCATGTCCGCCAGCTATAAAAACTGATATTTCAAACCCCGACTCCATGAACCGCACGGATCGTCGACTTCGTTCATCGGATTTCTCCTTGCAAATCATCCGAAATGCGAGGAAAATGAAGAAGTGACATCAGGAATGACTTTTAGCATGAAGACTGGCAGACATCAGGCCGCGGTCATTGTTGTGTTGACACTCTTGCTGTTGGTGGGCGCGCACAGTGCGCGCGGGAAAACAACCGGGGTCGATGATGCCCTCTTCGAGGCTGCGGCAAAGGGCGATCTCCAAACGGTCAGGAGCCTTGCCGGGAAAGGTGTCAACGTGAATGCCCGCAACGCAATGGGCGAAACCCTGCTCCACGTGGCAAAGTCGGGGGAGGTCGCGCGGTTCCTTATTGAACAAGGTGCTGATGTTAACGCCCGTGACAACGACTTCGAGATGACACCCCTTTTTAACCAGAGCCTTGAGATCAGCAAGCTCCTCATCGAGAAGGGTGCCGATGTGAACGCCCGAAGCACGAAAGGGGTGACGCCTCTTATGTGGGCCGTCTATTGGGACGCTATGGACAAGGCGAAGTTCCTCATCGAGAAGGGCGCCGATGTGAATCCTTCCGACGAACACCCGAAGGGCCCGCTCCATGTTGCAGCCAACTGGAACAAGAAGGAATGCGTCGTGCTTCTTTTGGAGAGAGGTGCAAACGTGAACGCCCGCGACGCTTCCGGCTGGACCCCGCTGCACTGGGCGGCTTTTGAAGGGGGACCCGAGGTCGCAGAGGTTCTCATATCCAGCGGTGCCGATACGAATGCGCGTACCACCCGGAATTGGGCAATCTTTCCCGAAGGGTTGACCCCTGTCAAAATCGCGGAAAAGGCAAGGAACTCAGAGATGGCGATCTATCTCACAAAGAGAGTGAAGTAGCGGATAACGTCAACGCTCACCGGCAACTGTGATGCCCGATGGAGTGGCTTGCTAAGCCTTAAAGATTTTCATTATCAGTCCGGCAACGACAAACAACACGGCAAGGCCCCATACGAAAATACCTATTGATCCCATCGGGTGCAATATCATCGTCCTATAGTAATGCTTCCTGCACCAGGCAATTGTGACAGGAGCTGCGCCCGGAAAGTGAAGGACGTGGCCCGGCGCCCCGCAGACATTACACAACCCGCAAAATCCTTCAGGAACACCTTGACTGGCCAGTGTATTCGGACTCTTGTTCCACAAATCACAGTAACAGCGTCCACGCGGCCATTTCCTGCTATCATAGCGAACGATGACTATCTCTCCACCATAGTCAGAGTGATCGCACTCCTCCTCGATGATTTTTTGAATATGGTCTTCAGATCCGCCGCCAGTGCCGGCGCCGATTAATGGGATCGCAACAGACCTGAATTCTCTCGTCTTTGCTTCGTTCAGGGCGGAACAGACGGAATCACGCACAGACCTCTCGGATGAACGCCAACTATGGCCAATACCTGCCACGTGAATGATCGCCTTGAACGGCAGCCGGCCCGCAGAGGTGACTGAAGCCCCGCCAAGAGGAAGTACGCCACTGTGCCGAAGTTCGACAAACGGCCGGTAGCCCGCTCGTTTCTTGATGGCCCCGGATACCCCCCGGGGCAATAACAACCACCACGGGATCAGATTCCTGTTCCATGGATTGACGATGGCGTCAACCTTCTGGTCCAGCAGATCACCTTTCACGATTCTAATTCGCATTGTTTTTCAGATGCCGAATAACTAATATTCTGCTGCCCGCGAATCATAAACATGTTATGATTCGCAGTGAACGTTGTCAAGAACAGAGACTCAATGCAAGGATGCGTGATCTGGTCAATCATGTAAGTTAAGGAGGTGGCTCCACCATGAAACCAACCGTTTCGCTCAAGGACGTTGTCGATGCAATTGATATTGTCAGCGATGAAATGACTTCATTCCTTAACACGAAGACCGGGGAACTCGTGACTCTCACCGACGAGATCATGAGCATGGCGGAAGATGAAGATGATAACATAGATGACTTTCCCCAATGGGAACAAGAAATGGTCATCAAGGCAAAAGCAGTCCAGGACACCGACGACTATCTTCAACTTCCTGACAAGTATGATATAAACGAATACGGGATCATGGAAGATTTCTGTTACTCCGTCGAGCACGACAAGATAAAAAGAGACCTCCTCAATGCCATCGACGGCCGCGGGGCATTTCGGCGGTTCAAGGACACCATTCGTTTCCATGGAATCGAAAAAGACTGGTATCGATTTCGCGACGAAAGACTGGAGGAGATAGCCGTCGATTGGCTCGAAGCCAACGAGATTCCATTCACCCGCGATGACCACTCTGAACCCGGGCCCCCCCGGGTGAACCCACTGCCTACCCAAAACCACTGACTGTCTCACACCCGCTTCACCCTTTGGGTTCGCTGGAGGCAATGAAGAGAGCGGAGGAGGAAGCCTGAAAAGAATTGCGGCCAGATCCGGANNCCGGAGAAGACGCGGATCAGTCCGTACTTGCATCCCGCTGCGCGGGAGAAAAAGACTGAGCGTGGACATGTTCGGCAGCTATAAAACCAGATATTTCAAGACCTGACCTCAGGAACACCAGGAACATTCCCGCCGCTAAACTTGCATCGCCTTCAACGAGATTGTAATATTACAGGGATGACTGGATCCAAAATGAAACGGACATTAACCCTTCTGTTAAGCAAAGGTCTTTTTTGTTTACTGGTCGTGCTTGTCGGGTGCGCCGGGATTCCCGATGGCATTGAAACCGTTAAAGGGTTCGATGTGAAGCGCTACCTGGGAACATGGTACGAGATAGCGAGATTGGATCACTCCTTCGAAAGGGGTCTCACGAAGGTTCAGACGGAATACACCCTGAGAGACGACGGCGGCATCAACGTTACAAACATGGGATTCGACCCCCGGAAGAACGTATGGAAAAAGGCCACGGGAAAGGCGTATTTTGTGATCGGTCCAGATGTGGGCAGGCTAAAGGTATCCTTTTTTGGCCCTTTCTACGGTGGGTACAATATCCTTGAACTCGACAAGGATTATTCCTACGCGCTGGTATGCGGGCCGAGCAGGAAATATTTATGGATACTTGCGAGAGAGCCAAGACTTGAGGAATCAGTGAGGGCCGCTTTAATCGAAAAGGCTGGAGGCCTCGGTTTTGATACGAGCAAGCTTATCTTCGTAGAACACTAGAAGACAATAACAGGCTTGAACCGGCTTTCCCTTCCTGGGCGGGACTCTTTAAGCGCGTCCCTACTGCCACCCGGGGTGTTGAATAGTTTCTTATTTTCTTAACGTGCCTAACGCCGGCTCGCGAATGTTTGGTAATAGCCTCTAAGAGCCATAGCTACCCCGAAGGTATACGGTCCAGCCTGATGATAATACTCCGCACCTAACGGACCCTTGCTCACGCTATATTCGTAAGAATCGCTTTTCATGTAGTATTTTCGGTAGACGTTGTACTCTTTTCTCTGCCTTGCCCAACCGCTGCCCTGATACTCGCGCGAATTGATGAACGCCCAAAACACTTGGTAGCGTGAACTTGAGGTTCTATTCACCTGTCTAGCCCACCCGACTACGACCGCTTGAGTTTCGGGCTGTCTGCCAAGCACTCCGACATATAGAGAGGTTATAAACGCTTGCGGTGAGCCATTCCAAACAATAGCTCCCGGATTCGGGACCGCCTCAGCATTGAGCGCGGCGCAAAGAATAATGGCCGTAATTATCATTATACCTACGGTAAAATTCTTCTTCATTTTCCCTCCATAGTATTTGTGATAATTTATGAAGCGTACCTAGTATTAAAAACTATGTCAAGAGGGAGGACTGGCAGGCAAAGAGGATTATAGCTCATTAGATATGGCCGAAGCCAACGAGATTCCATTCACCCGCGATGACCACTCTGGACCCGGGCTCTCCCCCGGCTGAACCCACTGCCTACCCAAAACCACTGACTGTCTCGCGGACATGAAACCCCTCCGTCCCCTGACTGTCGGTCCTCTGTGCAGGTCAGCGTATTGGTTCGAAGTAGGACTCAGATATCGAAATGGGTTCCAGCCATACGGTTTGTTCGTCGCCAAGGCCGCGGTGAATTTTGATGGTTACAATTCTGTCATCGTAACTTTGGGGACATCCTTCGCATTTTCAGTTTCTCGATGGGAATCTTTTAAGCCGCCGGTTGATATTATCATAATCAGCGGCAAGATCGGGTAAGAAACTGTTTCGAGAAACGCCTCTGCGATCAACGGTGGAGTCGGTGAAAACGGTAGAATGTGAAAATCCGCAGGGCCCCAAAGTTACCCCCTCTCCCCCCGAATCCCCCGGGCTGGTTGACGGGTACTGCCGGTGTGCTTAGGTTTAGCTGAGGTTGGCAAGGAACGAAAGACAGGAGGTGAGGAAGATGGCGAGGATTGCGGTGATTATCGCAGATATGTTCGAGGATGCGGAGTACACCGAGCCGGCGAAGGCGTTCAGGGAGGCGGGGCATGCGCTGGAGCATATCGGGCTTTCGGCCGGCAAAACTGTCAACGGGAAGGCGTCCGGGACCGTGGTGAAGGTCGAAAAGGCGGTGAAGGACGTGTCTGCAAGCGAGTTTGACGCACTTCTTATTCCGGGCGGTTACTCTCCCGACAAGCTGAGGGTGGACGCAGACGCGGTCCGGTTCGCGAAGGAATTCGTGGAGAGTGGCAAGCCCGTATTCGTGATCTGCCATGGACCACAGCTGCTTATCACGGCGAACGTCCTCAAGGGAAGAAAGATCACGGGCTGGAAATCGATCATCCAGGACATAATCAATGCGGGCGCTGATTTCGAGGATCGTGAACTCGTGGAGGATGGCAATCTGATATCAAGCAGGAGCCCTGCGGATCTCCCGGCTTTTATTCGGGCATCGCTGAAAAGGCTTGCATGATCGTCCATCGCGTCGGGCCGAAGGGGATTTTGTGAACCTATTTTGTTACTCTGCGTGAGATGACAAGCTCCATTATCTGGCACAGGCTTGATCTTCCCGGCCACGAGATCGGAAAGCTCGTGCTTCGGGATGATCACCGGGAGTTGTCCGGGACAGCCATTTTTACCTATGAGCGAAACCCCTGCAAACTGGACTATCTTGTTGTCTGTGACACTGGTTGGCGGACCCGGTTAGCACGGGTGACCGGGGTGGTCGGAGACCGGGAGATCGATCTTAGCGTGTCCGTTGACGAAGAACAGCGATGGCGTTTCAACGGGGATGACTGCCCTGCGGTCAGTGGTTGCGTCGATATTGATTTTGGTTTCAGTCCGTCCACGAACCTGCTCCCGGTCCGGCGCCTTTCTCTCAAGGTCGGGGCGGCAGCGGAGGTCAAGGCTGCGTGGCTTCCCTTCCCATCACTCACATTCGAGGTCCTCTCACAGGTGTACCGGCGAGTCGGGGAGAGGACCTATCAATACGAATCGGGTGACGGCACCTTCGTTCGGGTACTGGAGGTGAATGAAGCAGGCTTTGTCACAAAATATCCGGGGCTGTGGCAGGCAGAATAAAAACTGATATTTCAAGACCTGACCCCACGAAAATTTTCGAAGAAAAGGCGAAGGATTTGTCTCACGCCCGTTTCACCCCTTCGGGGTTCCACTGGAGGCAATGAAAAAAGCATGGGGAGGAAGCCTTGAAAGAATTGCGGCCAGATCNNCCAGATCCGGAGAAGACGCGGATCTGGCCGCACTTGGATCCCGTCTTCGACGGGAGAAAAAAAATAGACTGAGCACGGACGGGTCCGTCAGCCTTTCTGGGGGTGGGCCATTTTTCGGTGATCATTTGCCCGTCAGGTGGGTCAAGGTTATCACAACCATAAGTTTCTTGTTTCCCGGCAACGTCCCTCTTCACCCCTCTATAGATATCGCCGCATATGACGATAATATTACAACCGGCCGGAGAGGTCGTCTATCAACTAAAGGAGTCCACACTATGTTGTCGTGCAGAAAACTCGGATACATGTGTCTATCTACTATTGTCAGCATCATGATCCTGCAATTCACGGTGTATGCAGACAATTCCAACACTGCTCGGTCATCAACCAGGATGGCCACTTATCCCATAGGATCTGAGGTCGTTACAACGATTGAGAAGACCGTTGTTCCTGTTCCGGTGCCTTCAAACTCGCCCCGGCTTCTTCCCAATGATGTCGCTCAATATTCTCGGAACGGTTATGGAGCATGGCGGGCGGGCGCCGGCCTTAAACCTCAGAAACGGCTGGATATCATGACGCCGTCATATACTGGAACATCGGTTACAAAGGCTTCAAATATCCTGCGTTTCTTCACCATGAGTGATATACATATCACCGATGTACAATCACCGGCTCAGACTATCTACCTGGGTCTGCAGGGGCAGGCCGGCATGTCCTCGGCATATTCGGCTATTATTCCATATACGACTCATGTCCTGGATGCCGCCGTGCAGACGGTGAACGCACTTCATAAGAAACAGCCCGTCGATTTCGGCATATTCCTGGGTGATGCAATTAACAACACTCAGCTTAACGAGCTTCGATGGTATATTGACGTTATTGATGGCCGGGATATCAACCCGAATTCGGACCCCAGGTCTTCCGCATCGACCGATTACCTGCGCCCATATAAGGCGGCTGGCCTCGACAGGTCAATCCCCTGGTATCAGGTCCTCGGTAATCACGATCATTTCTGGTCCGGTGTTTACCC
>DNYO01000300.1 GCA_003506795.1 Deltaproteobacteria bacterium | reverse complement strand
TTGACCCGCTTTCTGGGCGTAGACGTGGTTGGTCACCGCCTTGCTGAATATTCCGGCAAGCCCTACCGCCCGGGCCTCGTCGACAAGCCTGGATATCATCAGCTTCTGGCACCCATGCCCCCTGAAAGCGGGTTCCACGACGGCCATGGCAGCCTCGGCTGTCTTGTCTTCGACGTTGTCCCTCACGAGCGCCACGTGACCCACGACCCGATCGTCGCTATTTACAGTCACAACGGAAATGATCGTTCCGTCAGCGTGACGTTCGGCCAGTTTTTCGGGATAATAGATGGTATCGATGCCATAGGAATAGCCATAGGCCCGGTAGAAGAGCTTCGATACGTCATAGACCTCGGGAGGTCGTATGAGGCGTATGGAAAAATCCTTCTTTTCCGGTTTCCCCGCCGTGCTGACCGGTTCAGGGAAAAGCTCCAGTTCCGACGGAACGTTGATGTCCTCGATGCTTCTATAGGGAAGATACTTGACGAGATGAAGCTCCTTGCCTTCGCGGCCAAGATTGTGGAACGAGATCTCATCAACGGCATGCGTCATGAGATGAGAGCCGAGTCCTGACTCAGGGGTGCTATCGAGATCCGCCGCCACTTCGAAACGGGGCACCAGGTTCGGTGAATAAGGCAGTCCCTGGTCCTTGATAATAATCTTGATCCCTGCAACCGTGCGCTCAACGATCACCTGGTAGGTGGCCTTTTCGCCGGCCTCGAAGGCATGCCTGACGACGTTGACGACAGCCTCTTCAAGTGCAACGAGAAGCATCGTCGTATCACTGCCTCCGAGACCTGATTTTTCCGCCACCTCTGCCACAAACGCCTGAATGGCGGGAAGATACATAAGATCGTTGGGAACCGTAAGTATGGGACTTTCTGCCCGGTCTTTCATTGTGACCCCTTCCTGAAATTACTTTGAAGACATGCCGACATTTTGCGACTGATTCTTATACTCTATTGGCTTTCGATATTCACGAAAAATTTGTGTCCCGCAGCAATGATCGTCCTCGTCCGTGGCTCCGGCTATTACGAAGGATCAAACCTTCTCTTCCGTGGAGAGGCAAATCATTCGCCGGTTTTTGTGAAGACAAAGGGGTTCTCCCAGTCGAAGAGAACTCCCCTGTCTTCCGAGGCGATTATCTTCAGATGCTCCGGCCGCAACTCGCCGAGGATGATCGTCTCTTTGGCCAGACTGCCGGGCAGTATTTTTCCTTCCACAAGACGCGCGAATTTCTCGGGCCTGGGAAGCCAGACGATGATATTGTCCTTGTCCTTCTTCACTCGCGCGAAGAGATATCTCACCCGGCGATCATTTTTCCTGTCGTCTTCCGTCAGGTTCGCAAAATTCCACGCGCCGGATTTGAGCAGCGTAACACTTGCCGTCTTCAAGACCATGTCCTTATCGCCTTCGATCCATGCCAGCTTCAGACGCCCTTTGGCTGGCTCTTCGACCTTGATCACGACGGGGGCGCCCTCGGTGGTAATCCATGTCCCCTCCCATTCCGCAGGGTTGAGGACAAGGGGCATCTCGCCAATGGGTCTCTCTGAGGTAACGATGGAACACCCCCACCCCCCAAGAATGGCAAGAACGCAGAGAAAGAGGAGACACTTTTTCATCATCCGCACCTCGTTGATAACGTTATCCGTCTATTGTAAACAATCGGTAAAACCTTTACAATGAACAAAACCAGCCGATCCGGGGAGAAACTGAACATGGAAAGCAAGCGGATGCAAAAACGGAGATCCTTTGTTCTTTTAATCATAATTTCGGTTGTTCTGACGCTATCACCCCTGCAGCTGACCGCGGGAGAGCAAGAATACTTTGCCCTGGGAGATTTCAAGCTCGACAGCGGCGGTGTAATTCGTGACTGCATACTGGGATACCGCACTTTCGGGAAGCTCAACGAGGCACGGTCGAATGCGATTCTGTTTCCGACATGGTTCGCGGGAACGTCTGCCGATCTTAGTGCCCTGATCGGACCCGGAAAGCTTGTAGACAGCACGAAATATTTCGTCATCGGGGTCGACTCCTTTGGAAACGGAATATCGTCGTCACCGTCGAACAGCGCTCTCCAAACGGGCCGGTCGTTCCCGGAGTTCACTGTGGGAGACATGGTTCGAGCCCAACACCGGCTTATCACGGAAAAATTTCGCATATCCCGCCTTCATGCGATCGTCGGTATCTCGATGGGCGGGATGCAAACATTCTACTGGGTGGCCGCGTATCCTGATTTTGTTAAAAAAGCGGTACCTGTTACGGGAACACCAAGGCCTACGTCCTACGACCTTCTCCTTTACCGGACGGAGCTCACGGTACTTGAGGGCAATCGCGCGACCAAAGGGTGGGACAAAGAACCGCTGGCTATCGTAGCGGGTCTGCACGCGATGTCGGAAGGCACCCCCGGTCGCTTTGTCGCTTCAAGAAATCCCGGAGAACTCCCCTCGTACATTGAAAAAGTGGAGAAAGACCTTGAAAAGTCGGATCCGAACGATCTTGCATGGCAATTGAAAGCAATTATGAGGCACGACATATACGCAGTCTTCGGCAAACCGGCAGAGACTGCGCGGAAGATCCGCCCGGAAGTTTTTGCCGTTATTTCCCTGCAGGATCATATGGTCAACCCCGAACCGGCGCGGGAGCTGGCAGGCCTCATGCAAGCCCGATCGCTGGTGCTTGACAGCGGCTGCGGGCACTATATTTTCCAATGCGAATTCGCACGGATCTCATCCGCTGTCTCGGA
>DNYO01000286.1 GCA_003506795.1 Deltaproteobacteria bacterium | reverse complement strand
GTCTGTTCGTCTTTGCGGGTGAAGCTTCACCCCATGACGGGTGATGAAAGCGGTGCCCTTGTTCCCTTCGATTCGTTGGAAAAGGCAATAGATTTTTCACGAGATTGTGCGATGCGGCGGATTGGCCTGGCCATAGGGATCCTTGGTCCTGAGTATCTCTCATCCTTCATGTCTCCGACACAGCGGACGGCGGTGGAGGTTAAGGACGCCCTTGCCCGCAAACTGGGTATGGTCTGCATGGTGCTGGTGCTCGGCGACCGGTACGCGATGGCAAGCCTCAGGGAGATGGGCCATCCCATGATCGGCCAGGATCTCTTCGCGGTGTTGAGTCTCGGCCTTCCTTCGCTCGGCGCTGCCGACTGGCTCGAGTTTATCGCAGGCCTGCCGGAAGAAGAACCTTTTGGATACCTCAAGGGCGGAGGCTTTGCCGATCTTGCGGAGGCCGCTCTTTGTCCCTCGCCCTCGCGGCTCGTCCGGGATTTTGACCCCGACTTGAGGCCCGTCTATGAGGAGATCTATTCGCGGCCCGATCTGACGGATCTTGTCTGGCTCAATATGTTCAGGATCACCAGTTCGAGGATCGGGCGTCAGAAGCAGTTCTTCCCCTTCCTCATGTATCTCCCCCTCGATCATACCTTGATCGATGATGTCTGCACCGGGCTCGGAAGCATAGCCCTCCGGTACGCTCTCAAGAACGATCTTGGTTTTGTCACCCCCGTGGACGGCGGCAAGCGGTGCGTTCTGGAGTATGACTACTTTTTTGACCAGAACGACGGAGATGAAATAGACCGGATACGGCAGGCCGCGGCTGAGGCCGGCGCCGCAATAGACCGTCTTTCAGCCCGGACGGGAACGATACGATGGGTGAAATATATCTTTCAGCAGGGATACTGCAGAAAGGAAAACCTGCTGTACGCATGAGGCCGGCAGACGATGAGACAGAGGGATGAGCGGGTATTCGCATTGACGGGTGCCACGGGTTTTCTGGGAAGCCACCTGATGGACGCCCTCGTCAGGAAAGGACGCAGCCTGGTGATCCTCGGGCGTCGTCGTGAAGGTATGAGCCTTGCCGACAGGGTGGACGCATTACTCGCGTGGTTCGATGTCAAGGGCCGGGGAGCGCTCGTGGAAACAGTCGAGGTGGACCTCCTTGAACCCCGGCTCGGTCTCGAACGTCATCAGTACGACGCCCTTTGCGGGAAGGTATCGGAGATAATCCATTGCGCGTCGGACACCCGGTTTTCGGAGCGCAGCCGCCGGGAAGCGACGGAAACGAACGTCCATGCCCTGCCCGGGATCATCAGGCTGGCGAAGGATTCCGCTGCCCGTTATTTCCATTACGTAAGCACCGCCTATGTTTCCGGACCGGGACCCGCGCCCGAGGCGCCCATCCTTTCGCGGACGTTCTCGAATGTGTATGAAGAGACGAAGGCCGAGGCCGAAAGACAGGTCGCAGCCCGGTGTTCCCTGCAGGCTACCCCGTTCACAATCGTCCGTCCATCAATCGTCTACGGTGATTCTGTCACCGGCCGGTCGAACCGTTTCAACGCCCTGTATTATCACGTCAGGGCGCTCCAGCTTATCCGTGACATCTACCTCAACGACATCAGGGAGCACGGCGGCCGCAAATCCCGCGAGATCGATGTCCATCTCGACCCCGAGGGGATACTGCACCTGCCGCTGCGTATATTTCTTGCGCGCCGGGGGCATGTGAACCTCATTCCCGTGGATTATTTTGTTGCCGTCATGCTGTCCGTGCTCGAGTCTCCCCGGTCTGGCCGTATCTATCACATCACGAGCGATGCACCCAGGACAACGGGGGATCTCGCCGCATACTGCGAGAGGTTTCTCAGGATCAGGGGAATAGAGACGGTCTACGGTGAAGGGCAGAACGGGGGCGTTCAGAACCCGCCCGAGGAGATCTTCAACAAACTCGTCAGGCCCTATCTTCCCTACCTGTCCGATACGCGCAGTTTCGACAGGACAAATACGAAGAGCCTCGCGGCGGGCCTTTCGGCGCCCGACCTGACCTATGACGTTTTCGAACGGTGCATGAGATATGCCGTAGGTGCCGATTGGGGAAACGGAAACGGAAACGGAAAGAGGGATGCCGGGGTATCCCGGGCATCGGGCCGAAGAGAAAGCGAAAAGGAGGAGATAGAAAATGGCAGCGTCGACAGGTCGTCAATTGGCCGAAACCATTCATACGAGAATAGAGGAGCTGAAGAAGGTATGCGAAGGCATCGATGAAGGTACAGCTTCACGGGCGCCGGAAGGGCGGTGGTCGCCCAAGCAGATCCTTTCGCACGTCCTCGGTCCTGAAGGGCCGGGCATTACAGAAGGTCTTCAGAGCGTTCTCGACCTGGATATCCCTACCATCGATCTTGAGGCCGAGAATCCCTTTTTTTCTGGAAGGCGTGCGCTGATGAGATTCGATGAGCTTCTCTCGGAGGTGGAAAAACAGTACGGGGAGGTCTCGAAGTTCGCGGAAGGTCTGTCGCCGGACCAGCTGGACAGAAAGGCGCACGTTCCTCTTCTCAAGGAAACGGACCTGGGAGAATATCCGACACTTGAAGGCGTGATCGGAGGCCTCCTTGACTATCATCTCCAATTCCATACCGACCACATGCGGGAGATACTCGAGGCCCTGCAGGCATCGTGAAGAGAAGACTCCCGGTTGTTATGAGATAAACGTGCGCCAGGCCTTGTTTTTTGCGCGCTGAATGACGCAGGAGCCGAAATCAGGTATACTATGTCCGGCGATGGCGGAAGGTAATTTCAGGGAAGAACTTAACGAGAGGCAGTATGAGGCGGTGACCACTGTCGAAGGGCCCCTGCTCGTCATCGCAGGTGCGGGCAGCGGGAAGACGCGGGTCATCGAGTACAGGGTGCGCTACCTCGTGGAAAGCGGCGTCGACCCGGGTTCCATCCTGCTTCTAACCTTCACGAGACGCAGCGCGAAAGAGATGATATCCCGCGCCGCGCGGCACGATCCCCGCTGTGAGGGTGTCGAGGGCGGGACGTTCCATTCCTTTGCGAACAAGATGCTCCGCAGATACAGCGGTTTCTTCGGGCTTCCCGATACCTTTACCATTTACGATGAATCCGACGCCGAGGAGGCCGTGCATCGCTGCGCCGTGAGTCTCGGTTTTTATGAAAGGCAGAAGAGGCG
>DNYO01000276.1 GCA_003506795.1 Deltaproteobacteria bacterium | reverse complement strand
TGCCAGACGCCGGCTGGCAGGTCGGCCGGAGACGTGGTGGATGATGCGTCCATTACAACGCAGGTCAAGGCGAAGCTTCTCGAAGACGACATCACAAAGGGCATTGCGGTGAGCGTCCAGACTTTCGACGGAACCGTGACACTGATCGGGGCCGTGGAGAGCCAGGCGCAGATAGACAGCGCGAGCCGCATCGCGCGCAGCGTCAAGGGGGTAAAAGCGGTAGATAACCGGCTGAAAATCAAAGACAAATAAGGAGCTTTCCTTTAGGCCCTTATCACGTCAAAACGGGGAGCGTATATTATGTCGCCGCGATCCGTGACAGCGTTTATCTGCGTTGTCGCTGTCCTGTCTCTCGCTGGCTGTGCGGCCGGTCTCCCCGACGTTGCGCACCTGATGGAACGGGTGGTCCCGCCCGGCAAGAGCCCTGCCATCTCGGGAGCCGGGGGAAAGTTATCGGAACGAAGGTCTGAAAGAATAATTGCCGGTCTCGAGCAGCGCGCGGGCGCCACGGACCTTCTGAAGAATAACGCGATGCTCATGGAAGCGCTCTCCGGGCATCCGCTGACAGCCGGAAACAAGGCAACCCTGCTCGTCGATGGTCCGGCCACATTTGCCGCCATCTCAAGGGCCATCGACGAGGCTCGGAACCATGTCAATGTCGAGATCTACAAGTTCGAAGACGATGAAATAGGCCGACGTTTCGCCGATCTGCTCATTCAAAAGCAGGCGGATGGGGTTGGAATACATCTCATCTATGACAGTGTCGGCTGCATGAATACCCCTGCTTCATTTTTTAAACGCCTCCGTGACTCAGGCCTGAAAGTCGTCGAGTTCAACCCCATCAATCCCACAAAGTGGAGAACCCGGCAGCTGGTGACCCATCGCGATCACAGAAAGGTGGTTATAGTCGATGGAAAGATCGCATTTACCGGGGGCGTGAATTTCAGCAGCGTCTACTCCGGAAGCTCCTCCAGATCCGGCGGAGGAGGTAACGTGCCCGAATTCGGATGGAGAGACACACACGTAATGATCGAGGGACCGGCCGTTGCCCAGTTTCAGAGACTCTTTCTTAAAACCTGGCAGGAACAAAAAGGATCCCCCCTCGAGGACAGGGACTATTTCCCGGCCCTGGAGCCAAAAGGGGTTGAGCTGGTGACCGTAATAGGCAGCAGCCCCGTCGATCCCAACCGGCTGACGTATATCATGTACGTGGCCGCCATAAAAAAGGCGGAGCGGTTCGTGCATCTGACCAATTCCTATTTCGTACCCGATAAACAGACGCTGGACGCCCTCACGGCAGCCTCTCGGCGGGGGGTCGATGTGGAACTCGTGCTGCCGGGCAAGAGCGACCTCAGCATGACCCTTTATGCCGCCCAGTCACACTACGAGGACATGCTGGAAGCCGGCATAAAGCTGTATGAGCATAGAGACAGGGTCCTGCATGCCAAGACGGCCGTTATCGATGGTGTCTGGTCCACGATAGGCTCCACTAACTTCGATCTCTGGAGCTTCGCTCGCAATGAGGAGATCAACGCGATCATCCTTGGTGCAGATTTTGCGGATCAACTGGATACCCTCTTCAAAAAAGACAAGGAAGAGTCCGTTGAAGTGACCCCGGAAGAATGGTCCGTCCGTCCGTTATTCACGCGGATGAGGGAATGGATCGCCCGCCTGCTTTCCGGCTGGCTTTAGAAGATCCCCCGTCATTTCATCGAATGGAGCAGTTTTTCGAGAAGATCGTCCTTGCTCAAACCACCGGGGAGGACGGCGCCTGTGTTATCCCCACTGACACCGCCGCTATCGTATTTCTCGTCGAGACTTGCCCTCACATTCGGCGCCTCGATGAAGCGGGAGAGCCGGTTAAAAGTGTGTATGCCGTTATTGCGTCCCTCATGGTGGGCAAGAACCCAGAGGCGCTCCCTGGCACGTGTCACCGCCACGTACAGCAGCCTTCGCTCCTCTTCGAGTCCTTCGTTATCCCGCGTTGTATAGCTGGAGGGCAGGACGCCGTCTACCGCGCCGATGAGAAAAACGTTGCGCCATTCCAGCCCCTTCGCTGAATGAATCGTCGATATGATGAGCGGCCTCTCCCAAATCGTGTCATGGAAATCCTTGACACCGCGCTCGGGCGGCTCGATGGCGAGGTCGACAAGAAAGTCGCGGACCGAGTCGTATCTTCCCGATATCTGGGCCAGGGCATCGAGATCGTTCTTTCTCAGGTTCCAGTCAAGATCGAATTTTTCTCTCAGGAGGGGTTCGTAGTAGTCGATGACCGACCGGCAGACGTCTTCGGGATTGGGCCGGCCCGTCCCAAGAAGGCCTGAAAGCCTGGAAAGTCCATCGGAATACCTGCCCCCGGACCGGGCATAACGATCGATGACGGTGTAAACTATGGATTCAAGACTCTCGTACGGAGCCATCTCGCCAAGCATTTGTTCCGCCGTTTTGGGGCCCAGCCCGGAGATAAGCAAGAGCACGCGGCTCCAGGCCAGTTTGTCCTTCGGGTTCACGAAGAGTCTGAGGTGTGCGATGAGGTCCTTGACGTGGGCCGTTTCATAGAACTTCAGCCCGCCATAGATGGCAAAGGGAATGTTTCGCCTGCCAAGTTCCGCCTGCAGGGGAATCGTTATGTACGAGGATCGAAAGAGAATGCACTGGTGAGAGAGATCCATTCCCTGGTCGTAGAATTCCTTTATCCTGTCGACAACCCAGGCTGCTTCCTCGTGGGCGTCTCTCGAATAGATGAGACACGGTTTTTCTCCATAATCCTTTTTTACGGCCTTCAGGCATTTCTGATACTTGTTTGCCATGTTGTCCAGAATCGCATTGCCGACATCGAGGATTGCCTGGGTGCTCCTGTAGTTGTCCTCCAGCTTGATGATCCTGCAGCCGGGAAAGCGGTCGGGAAACCGCATGATGTTCTCATGGGAACTCCCCCTGAAGGAATAGATGGACTGCGCATCGTCGCCCACGACGAGGATATTGCCGTGGCGCGCCGCAAGATGACAGGCGATGTCCCCCTGCATGGTATTGGTGTCCTGAAATTCGTCGACCATGACATGGCGGTATCTTTCAGCGATGCGGGAGCGGATCTCTTCATTTTCGAGAAGAAGCTTGAAATAGAGGAGAAGATCGTCGTAGTCGAGACATTGCGAAGCTACCTTGTACTCCATGTACTTCCTGCGCAGCTCGCCGATTTCCTCTGCAAATTGGAGGAATTCCGGGTAATACCTCTCAAGGACCCCCTCGAGGGACAGGCCCTTGTTCACGGACATACTGAGGATCTTTCTCAGCATGTCTTTCCGGGGACGCCTCTTCTGCCTTTCATAAAAA
>DNYO01000250.1 GCA_003506795.1 Deltaproteobacteria bacterium | reverse complement strand
GAGGGTCCCCGACGCCTTTGCTGCCACCATGATCATCCAGGAATAAAAGGGAGGCTTCTCGAGATAGGGGACACCGTTGAGGTATGGCCGGATATAGTCCCCCCGGTCCATCATCTCCCGTGCCATGATCGCCTGCCTTGGCTCATCGGGATCCCATAGAGAGGTGGTTCCCAGGTTAAAGAAAAAGAGGATTCCCGCTATAATGATAAGCGTTGCCAGTCTTAATTTCATTTTCATTCGCTTCGTAACGATCCAAAGTTGGTAAAAATACAGGAACTTTTATATGCCAATATTTGACATTTTTCAATAGTTCTTTGCTTCGCCGGTTAGAGGCTGCCAGTACCGGCAATTATTTCAATATGTTTGAGACCTATCGCAAATCCCGCACAAACGCCGTCCCATCTCGACCCCTCTTGTCAGCCTCATGTCCATGCTATACTTTCATTATGTCAATGCTTCGGCTTTTGTCAATTTGAGCCAGAGGTTAGCATGCCCAAAAGCAACTCGGCGCCAAACAGTAACAGCAGGCCCGGAAAACGGGCAGAGAAACCCATCATCCAGAGGCAAAAGCAACGGTTACGGGGGAAAATGCCAGACATCGATAAACTTTTTCAGGAACTCCGGACTCAGCGGGGCGCGTCTGAAATCCACGGTTCGGATTTCGACGGGCTCCTGGAAGAAATCGAGAAGACCTTTGCGGGCTATGCAGATCTTAACGAGCGACTCAGCAGAGAAATCGAAGGGAGAAAAAAAATTGAAAAAACTCTGGCGGAGCGCCTCCGGTTCGAACGGTTATTGTCGGACCTATCCTCACGGTTCATAAGCCTCATGCCCGGCGAGGTGGACCGGGAAATCAATAACGTACTGCGAAGCATCTGCGAGTACCTCGACATCGATCTTGCCGCACTCTGGCAATGCACATCGGCCAGCCCGAACTTTCTGACCATGACCCATCTCTACCGCCCTATCGGAGGTCCGCCAATCCCTGAGTGGATCGATGCCCGAGAACTGTTTCCCTGGTGCCTCACGCGGGTATTGGCCGGTGAGATAGTTGCTGTTCGCACGGATAACCTGCCCCAGGAGGCGACCCGTGACCGGGAGGTATGGCGGCATCTGGGCATCAAATCATCTTTGACGTTCCCATTGTCGGCGGGAGGCGGACCTCTTATTGGAATAATGGGCTTTTTCGCAATACGGAAAGTGCGTCTCTGGCCGGTGGCCCTTGTGAAGCGGCTTCAGCTTGTGGCTGATGTTTTTGCGAATGCTCTCGCCAGGAAAGGACCCGAGCAGGCCCTGCGGGAAAGTGAGGAGCGTCTGAGACTTGCCGCGACTGCGGCAAAAACCGGCCTGTGGATCCTTTATTTGAACAAGAGTCAATTCTGGCTAACTGAGCAGGCACGGGAATTGCTTGGTCTTGCGGCCGACGAAAATATCGATCTGGACAGGTTTCTTGACATCTGCCATCCCGACGACCGGGAGAGGATTCGTTTGGCCGTTCAACAATCTGTGCAGGCCGACGAGGATTTTCGCATCGAATACCGCGTCCTGTATCCGGGTGGGAAGATCAGCTGGATGGTCTCGCGCGGGCACGCATATTTCGATCCTTCCGGCGTGCCGGAGCGTTTGATGGGCGTAACCATGGACATTACCGAGCGCCGGATGATGATCGAAAAGATCCAGGCGGCTTCCAGAGAATGGCAGGCCACCTTCGACGCCATCTCCGATATGGTCATGATCCTGGATCAGGATCATAGAATCATTCAGGCCAACGCAGCCGCCGTTTCTTTCCTGAAGCGCCCGATGGAAAGACTTGAGGGAAGACTTTGCCATAATCTTGTGCACCGGACGGATGAACCGGTCAGGAGGTGCCCCCTTGCGGTTGCGATAAAAACAAGAAAACATGAGGAAACGGATCTTTATGATCACGATAAAGACGCGTGGCTCCACGTCTCGGTAGTGCCCGTTCTCAACGATCAGGGGGTAGTGTCGCGGTTTGTGCACACGATTCGGGATATTACTGAGAAAAAGAGGGCTGAGGCCGAGTCGTTTCGTTCCTTCCGGGATATGTTACGGATCGAACGGCTCCTGCGCATGGGAGAGCTGACAGCATCGTTGGCTCATGAACTGAATCAGCCCTTGACGGCGATCCTCGGTAATGCCCGGGCGGGCATCCGTTTCATTGAATCCGGTACGCTTGATATGGACGAATGCAAACAGATATTGCAGGACATCGCGGACGACGACAAGAGAGCGGGATCCATCATACGGAGCCTGAGATCCATGGCAAGGCCGGAAGAGGGGGAGAGGGAAGCAGCTTCGATCAACGACGTCCTGGTCGAAGCAATTTCGCTTTTCCACAGTGACGCGATCATCCGGAACATAATGCTGGAAAACGATCTTGCCGATCCATTGCCGCTGGTCCGCATAAACAAGGTCCAGGTGCAACAGGTGGTGATCAACCTGCTGGCCAACGCCGCCGAATCAGTCACGGATGGCTCGGCCGACAAAAGGATCGTCATAAGAACGTCGACAGCGAACGATGGAGGCGTGCAGGTGATCGTTCGCGATTTCGGCCCGGGCATTGAAGAGAAGGAACTTGATGACATCTTCGAACCCTTTTTCACAACTAAACGGTCCGGACTGGGCCTGGGACTCTCATTGAGCCGTTCCATCATCGAAGCGCACGGGGGCCGCATCAAGGCCGAGAACAATCCGGATCAAGGCACGACCTTTACGTTCCATCTCCCGGCAGCAGGTGAGCGATGATTGATGACCTGTCACCGATGAACGAATTGAGGCCCGTTGTCTTCGTTATCGATGACGATTCGTCTGTCCGCAAAAGCCTCTCAAGGCTTCTTCGGTCACTGGGATTTGACGTTGAGACCTTTGTCTCCGCAGAGCAGTTCCTCGAACGCAGATATCATGAAGGAATCGGATGCATAGTGCTTGACGTGCAGATGCCGGGACTGAGCGGAATGAAACTGCAGGATGAGCTCAACAAGGCCGATTACAGCATGCCCATCATTTTCATTACCGGTCACGGAGATATTGGCATGGGTGTCCAGGCCATGAAAAAAGGCGCCGCCGATTTCTTCACCAAGCCCTTTGATGACGAAGATTTCCTGCAGGCGCTAAAAAAAGCCATTGAAGCAGACAGAAAGGCTAAAATGGAATACACGTCGGTTCATGACATCCTGGGGCGCATACAAAGACTCACCCCGAGAGAACAGGAGATACTGCGTTGCATCATCTCCGGCATGCTGAACAAACAGACAGCGTTCAAACTTGGCATCGCCGAAAAGACGGTCAAAGTACACCGCAGCCGAATAATGGAGAAGCTTAAGGCGAACTCTGTTGTCGAACTGACCCGCCTCGCGCAGAAGGCAGGCATCGAACCGCTCTGCCCCGGGGAACCGTCAACCAGGTAAAGTACTGCTGCAAGCGCAGGGCAGCAATGCTGCGACCCGGTAACAATGACCCCGGTCCCGCAACTTTCTTCACGGCCCCAGTCCTCGGTCCTTAAGGGGTATACGACCAAAGTCCCATATACACATCCCCCACCCTACTTTATCATTATCTCAATGACCCATTAGTGCAGAGCCGGACAGCGATCACATCGAAAGACATGCGAGATGCAAGAGGACGCCAATGGTCACGAAACAAAGCACGGTCTATGTTATCGACGACGACGAATCGGTCCGGAGGGCATTTGCAAGGCTCTTAAGGTCGGCAAACCTCAACGTGGAAACCTTCCCTTCTACTCAAGCGTTCCTTGAGAGCCCAAAGCAAGGCACGGGGGCCTGCATCGTGATGGATATCCGGATGCCCGACGAAAGCGGCTTCGACCTCCAGCGCAAACTGGCGGCGTCCGGGATCACCTTGCCGGTGCTTGTGGTGTCCGCCGGCGATGAGACGGTCATCCGGGACCATGCACGCGCTCTGGGAGCAGCGGCGTTCTTCCGAAAACCTGTTGATGACCAGGCCCTTCTGGATGCCATCTGGTGGGCCATCTCCGGGGCTGGTGAAACAACAAGAAACAAGGACGGATAAAATCAGGGACCAGGTATCGGTGCGAGATAAGGCGGGACAGGCGGCAAAGGGAAAGTGACCGGTCAACGGACAATCAGCGATTCCCGAGCGGCAGGGTCACAAGCAGGAAAACATGGGGATTGCCCCTACAATTCAGAACATTTCAGAGCATGGGATTGTCGCCCGATGGCGGTAGCCTGTCGATGATCGGTGCTGTGATCTTAACTGCAAAATCGGAACACGCGGTGAAATCGCTCCTTGAACGGCGGATTCGCCGGCTGCTGGTCTGGGTTACACTTGTTGCCCTGATAGGTCGCTTGTTGGACTATACGGGTTTTCTGCAGCCGGCGCTATCTCTCGGGCGGGCCATACTTGCCTTCAAGCTGGAACGCGGGTCCATCAACATCTCTCTTGAGGACATGTTCCTGTTCTTATTTACCGTGTGGGTGGCCTATCTGCTCTCCGCCTTCCTTCGCTTCGTGTTGCAGGAAGATGTATACCCCCGCCGCAGGAATTCCCAGAGGCCAGTCTTACGCAGCTTCCAGTCTTATCAATTACATGGTCCTTACCACCGGGTTTGTTGTGGCATTGGGCCTTGTGGGGGTGAACCTGACGAAGGTGACCGTTCTGGCCGGGGCATTTGGTGTGGGCATCGGCTTCGGTCTTCAAAGCATCGTTAACAATTTTGTCTCCGGGCTTATACTGCTTTTCGAACGACCGTTACACGTGGGAGATATCATTGAAGTTGGTGATCTTCTCGGGGAGGTGCGGCGCGTCGGGATCAGGGCAAGCACGGTGCGCACCTGGAATGGCGCTGACATTATTGTGCCCAACTCTGACCTCATCGCCAAACAGGTGACCAACTGGACGCTCGGGGATAGACTCAGGAGGATAGATTTGCCAATTGGTCTGAGTTACGGGTCTGATCCCCAGGAAGCGATCGGGATCCTCGAGACAGTGGCAAAGAACCATCCTGACGTCCTGCTATTCCCGGCTCCATCGGTCGTCTTTACATCTTATGGCGATAGCTCGATCAACTTTGAGATCAGGGCATGGACAAACAAATTCGGTGAATGGCCCCGCGCGCGGAGCGATCTGGCAGTGGCCCTTTACGCGGCGGTTCGTGGCGCAGGAATGACCTTTCCTTTTCCCCAGCGGGAAGTACGCATCCTCAACTACCCTGATACAGGATCGGTTGGCGGCCAGGAATCAGAGGGTATTCCGTCCGGTTAACATGCCGGAGGCAGTGAAGACAGAGCGGTTGATCGAAAGGAGGATGAAACGAATGAAAAAGGAGACAGTTAACGTTGTTCTGGCCCTTGTCCTGGTGGTTTTCACGAGTTGGTCTATGGCTAACGGTCAGGCTGCCCAACCCTCTAAAGGTGGCGCCGCCTCCGAAGGGAGTAAGTGGGAATTTACTCTCACCCCCTATATGTGGGCACCAACCATTGACAGCAAAGTAACGGTGGGCGGGTACGACGCCGAGACAACGACAACCTTCTCGGATATCTGGCGCAACCTGAATGCTGCCGGGATGCTGCACTTTGAGGCCCGGAAAGAAAAGGTCGGGTTCTTCTTGGATCCCATGTACATGAAGCTCAGGGCTGACGGTACTTTCAAGCGCCGGCGCGATCCTAACGTTCCCGCGATACCGAGAGATCTCACCCTCACATACGAACAATGGATCGTGGAGTTCGGGGGATTCTACCAGGTTGGCAAGCGGCCCGTCGGACAGAGCAAGAGGCAGTGGATGACTCTTGACATCCTGGGAGGCGGTCGCTACTGGTGGGTGCGGGCCGACCTGGATACGAGCACCGTCATAAACCCCACCAGGACCAATCAGTGGGTTGACCCGATCATCGGTGCACGGTTCACCGCAGACCTTACGAGTAAACTCATCTTCAATATCAGGGGAGATATCGGGGGTTTCGGTGTAGGTTCAGATTTCACCTGGAACGGGATAGCCGTCTTCGGTTACCGCTTTTCCGATAGGATCACAGGCCTTCTGGGCTACCGTGCGCTCTATATTGACTACAAAAACGGCTCAGGCGGGGCCAGGTACGAGGAAACTATTCACGGCCCAATTATGGGATTGGCCTTTGTTTTTTGAAAGTGCAGTGATTTGTCCGCTTTTCGGGAAGTTTTCGGCATACGGCTTGAAGCACAGAAAAATCCAACACAATTCATGGAGGCAGTTATGAAAAAATTGATGCACATCGCACTGGCAGTGGTAATAGGACTTGTCCTTACGGCACCTGCAGGATTTGCAGCGGAACCAAGCCATTCAGGTTTTCTTGAAGGCTACTACGGAAAGCTGCAGCCGGGGCCTGAAGGTGGAGCAAAAATGCGTTGGCTGAAGCCCGGAGTGGATTTCGGCAAGTACAAGAAATTCATGGTGGACAGCGTCGTCTTCTTCTTCGCCGACGATTCCCAATACAAGGGCATCGACCCTGCGGAAATGAAGGACCTGGCAGATGCCTTCAATAAGGAGGTAGTAGCGGCCCTCAAAGACAAATACCCGATCGTCACCGAACCCGGCCCTGACGTCGCACGGGTCCGCTTCGCCATCACCGGTTTCAAACAGAGCAGACCCGTCCTGAGCGGCGTCACATCAATTGTCCCCGTTGGCCTGGCCGTCAGCCTGGTAAAGAAAGGGGCCACGGGCGCGTGGACCGGTTCAGGTGCAACAAGCTCGGAACTGATGGTCCTCGACAGCGCCACCAGTGATGTTATCGCCCTCGCTATGGACGACAAGACCGCAGGCTTCACCGAGAGGTTCAGCAAATGGGGATCCGCGGAAGAAGCCTTCAAGTTCTGGGCGGCAGGGCTAAGGACATTCATGGACAACGTCCAAACCCCAAAGAAATAAAGACACACCGAAGAACGTTCGGGGCCGGGACTTGGTCATCACCTTTAGGACAGGTGGGGTGACCCCGGCCTGCTTCCGGCGATAGGGAGGCGTTTGTTACTCTTCGAGGACAACAATTGGCGGGACAAATTCTGTACGAAGAAAAACAGCGAATAGAGCATCGGTCTCAAAAAGGCCGAAGAAGGTGATGCCAAAATGCAAAGTACGAGAGGCGGACTTGCGAAAAACAAAATATCCCTCGGCAGCCCGGCGGACGATGTACTGGTTATCCACCTGACGGGCAGCTGGACCTCAGAAGACGAATCGCCGGATGAGCATGAGGTCATGGGCACCATTGGATCCGGGTCCCGACTACGCACCGTACGTTTCGATACATCCGGGCTTACCGGGTGGGACAGCAGTTTCCTTACCTTCCTTGTCGAAATCAGCAAATACTGTTCTCAACTCAACCTTTCCCTTGAAACCGACGGTCTCCCTGAAGGCGCGAAACGGCTTTTGAAGCTGGCTTCGGCGGTTCCGGAACGACAGGGTGCCAGGAAGGATTCCCGGAAGGAGCCGTTCTTCTCCCGGACAGGCGGGCGGGCCCTGCAATTCGTGGCCTCCTCCGCCGAAATGTTCGACTTCCTCGGCGAAGCCGCCACGGCTTTTGCCAGGTTCCTTAAGGGACATGCAAACTTTCGTATGTCAGACCTGGTATTGTTCCTGCAGGAATCGGGGTCCCAGGCCTTTCCGATCGTTTCTCTTATAAGCCTGCTCGTTGGGCTCATCCTCGCTTTCGTGGGTGCGGTCCAGTTGGCGGCCTTCGGCGCCCAGATCTATGTGGCCGACCTGGTAGGCGTGGCAATGGTCAGGGTCATGGGCGCCGTTATGACCGGGATTATCATGGCCGGCCGCACCGGCGCTTCCTACGCGGCGCAGCTCGGCACCATGCAGGTCAATGAGGAGATCGATGCGCTCAAGACCCTCGGCGTCTCCCCCATGGAGTTCCTCGTACTACCCCGGATGTTGGCCCTGGTCATCATGATGCCGCTGCTGTGCGTCTACGCCGACGTAATGGGCATCCTTGGCGGCTTGATCGTCGGGGTATTTATGCTCGATCTGAACCCCATCGTGTATCTCAACCAGACCAAAGGCGCCCTCAGCCTCACCAACGTATGGATAGGACTCTTCACCTGTGCGGTCTTCGGAGTTATTGTGGCACTTGCCGGATGCCTGAGGGGAATACAGTGTGGAAGAAGCGCTTCCGCCGTCGGCCAGGCAACCACTTCAGCGGTTGTCACCGGCATCATCAGCATCATCGTCGCAACGGCCATCATCACGATGGCGTGCAACGTACTTGGAATATGAGAACAGATCGAGGCAACGAAGAGGACATGACATGACGGGATCGGTAGCGCAGATTACTGTAAGCGATTTGGACATGGGGTACGGCGATTTCATCCTCATGAGGGACCTCAACTTCACGGTCAGGAAAGGAGATATCTTCATCATTATGGGTGGGAGCGGCTGCGGTAAGAGCACCCTGATGAAGATCCTGATCGGGTTGAAAGAGCCATCACGAGGGNNTAGCCCTTCCCCTTGAGCAATATACGAGCCTGGACCGCAGGCAGATAGGGAAGATCGTGTCTTTGAAACTTGCCCTTGTGGGTCTCGCGGGATTCGAGGAATTCTACCCTTCCGAGATCAGCGGAGGTATGAAAAAAAGGGCAGGCCTCGCGCGGGCAATGGCCCTCGACCCCGACATCCTTTTTTTCGACGAGCCCTCCGCGGGCCTTGATCCGGTGAGCGCACGACTGCTCGACGACCTGATCCTGGAATTGAAAGAGAGCCTCGGTACCACATTCGTTGTCGTTACGCACGAGCTTGCCAGTATCTTCGCCATAGGGAACAACTCTGTCTACCTGGATGTAGACACGAAAACCATGACGGCCAGCGGCGACCCCAGGAAATTACTCGCCGAGTCTTCCGATCCCAAAGTCAGAAATTTCCTTACCCGCGGAGAAGGAAGTGCCCACGCGCAAGTCCTGTAAAATAAGTCAAGAGAGGGAACACTCATGAGCAAACCGGCGAACAAAACGATGATAGGGATTTTCGTGGTTGTTGCCATCGGTCTCGTTGTGGCGGGCATCCTGATACTCGGATCGGGAAAGTTCTTCACAGACAAACCAAAATTTGTAATGTATTTCGATGGTTCGGTAAAAGGCCTCGCAATCGGCTCACCCGTCGTGTTCCGGGGGGTCAAGGTAGGCACGGTTACCGAGATCGGCATGCTCTTCAGCAAGAAGGACCTTTCGGTCCTCATCCCCGTCTACGTGGAACTGGGGGAGGCTGATGTCACAATGATGGACGATAGCTCCCCGAGCGCTAAGAAACGGGACCGCAAAAAAATACTTTATGAGTACCTGGATGCGCTCGTCAAGCGAGGGATCAGGGCGCAGCTCGAGATGCAGAGTTTTGTAACGGGTCAGCTGCAGATAGCCCTCGACTTTTTTCCCGATAAGCCGGCGAGGTTCGTTGGCGATCCTTCAAAGTATCCGGAGATCCCCACGATCCCCACACAACTTCAGGAACTTACCAAGCGAGTGGAGCAGCTCCCGATCGAGGAGATCGGTCGGAAACTACAATCCACATTGGATGGAATAGACAGGATGGTGAACTCCCCGGAGACGACTCGCATGGTAAGATCCATCGGACAGGCCGCTGACGAGACAAGGACGCTGATGCGTGATGTGGACCGCCAGCTCGAACCTCTTATAGCAAGCATCAAGAAGACATCGGACGAAGCCGGGGAAACCCTGAAAAAAATCCGGATTGTTGCGGGTGCTATCGAAAACACCACCGGGGAGGATTCGGTGGTCGTCCACAAGCTGAACAAAACTCTGGATGAGATGGAAAGGGCTTCGCGGTCACTGAGGCTCCTTGCGGACACGGTGGAACAACAACCCGAATCGCTGATTTTTGGGAAGAAAAACTTAAAAGGGGGAACAAAATGAAAATTCCTTGTCGCAAGGCCATTGTTGGAGCTGCTTTAATCGCAGCGTTGTTGCTGCTCACCGGATGCTCGAGCACCGAACCCCCGCGGTTTTACCTCTTGAACCCCCTTACCGAAGGAACGGACTTTCAACCGCCGACCTCAGAACCCTGTATCAGCCTCGGGGTTGGGCCTGCGCGACTGCCGGAATATCTGGACCGGCCGCAGATAGTCACCCGTGCCACCCGAGACGAGCTGGCGTTGGCCCAGTTTGACCGTTGGGCGGAGCCTCTCTCGGACGCCTTCCCCCGGGTACTCGCACAGAACCTCTCCCGTCTGCTCTGCACAACAACGGTCTCCCTGTACCCGTGGAGGCCATCCATCCCGCACGACTACCGCCTCCAAGTTCAGGTGATACGGATGGATGGAAGACTTGGCGAGGGGGTTGCGTTGGAGGCATGGTGGTC
>DNYO01000042.1 GCA_003506795.1 Deltaproteobacteria bacterium | reverse complement strand
TCGAAACCCATCACCAGGTACTGCTCCTGCTCCAGAAACTTGTTGAGGGCGCCTTCGACTTGACCGTTCGTTATCTTCTTACCGAGCATTTTTCTTTTCCTTTATCTCGTTGTACATTTGCGTAACCTTTTCAACGAAACGCCGCGCCTCGGCGGCGCTCACCCAGAACAAACGGAGCTTGTCCTTCAACCCGAAGGCATCCAGCTGTTCTTTGAGGGCAGCTATCTTCCTGCGGGTGTAATAATTCCCCTTGATGAAGTGGCAGTCGCCCGGGTGGCATCCCGCCACAAAGACACCGTCGGCTCCCTCAAAGATCGCCTTGATGATGAAGGCCGGATCAACCCTGCTCGAGCAGGGGACCTGTATGAGCTTCACCCCGTCGGGATATTTCATCCTGAGACTCCCTGCCATCTCCGACGCCTTGAACGTGCAGAACGAACAGGCGAAACCGACGATCTCCGGGTTCTTTTCCATCTTTTCTTCCATTACCTTACCCCTGCCGACATTTTCATATTGCCTCCAAAAGGGCGCTTATCTCATCGTCGATGATGCTGTCCACATACCCCTTGAGGCTGATCGCAGACGATGGACAGGTGGCGTTGCAGAGCCCGCAGCCCATGCAGGCCGCCTCCTCGACGTGCACCACCCTCTTTTCTTCGTCAAATTTTATGGCCTTGGCAACACAGGCCTGTTCGCACATGCGGCACCCGCTGCACCTCTTGGGATCGACAATGGAAATGAAGGGATCCACAAAGGCGTAGCCCAGGTTCAAAAACCCGTAAAGTTTCAGGGCCGACGCCCTGCCGTGGTTTATCGACTCTTCCACGTCCTTCGGCCCCGAACAGGACCCGGCGATGAAGATGCCCTTGACCGCCGTATCGAAAGGCCTGAGCTTGATATGGGCCTCAAGGAAGAACTTGTCCTTGTCGAGGCTTATCTTGAGAAGCGTCGCCATCTCCTTGCTCGTTTCCGGGGGCGACATACCGATGGAGAGAACGACAAGGTCAAATTCCCTCTCGAAGGTTTCCCCAAGTAGCGTGTCCTCGCCCCTGAGAACAACCCCGGCAGGTGTGGGAATGATCTCCCCGATGTTTGCACGGGTGAAGAGCACGCCCTTTTCCTGGGTGTCTTCGAAGAATTCCTCTCCGCCGCGCGGATGGGCCCGCACGTCCATGTAAAAGGACTCGACATAGGAATCGTTGTATTTTTCCTTGATCGCCTCGCTGGCCCTCAGGGCATTGATGCAGCATATCCGGGAGCAGTAAGGCCTGCCGATCTGCTCGTCCCTCGACCCGATGCAGTGCAGGACGGCGACCCTGGGTTTGTCCGGCAGATTGAGACTGTCGCCCGCCTTCTCCAGGTCAAGCGTGGTCACGATGCGGGGATCTCTGCCATAGCCCAGCTCAGGTTTTATGTGGGGATCGAAGGGAGAAAAACCAATGGATAGCACCACTCCGCCGACGGTGATTTTCTTTTCCCCTGCCGGCGTGTCGAGGGTGGCCGTGTAATTGCCGAAAAAACCTTCGAAGTTGGAAAGTTTTGTCGATGTAAAGATCTCCACATTCGACCTTGTCTTAAGCTCCTTTTCCATTTCCTCGACGATGCCGGCGCCGCTCACCCTTGACGGCCACACGCTTTTCAGTTCGCGCACGTGGCCTCCCAGTTCTTCCCCCATTTCCACGAGGTAGACGTGCATGCCCATCTTGGAGAGAAAAAGCGCCGCGCTGAGGCCCGAGACGCCGCCGCCTATTACCAGGGCAGACTTGTTGACCTCTACCTGCTTCTCTTCAAGGGGCACGTAATGCGCCGCACCATACAGTCCCGAGAGGATAAGTCTCTTCGCCTTTTCCGTGTTCTGGTCGATATCGTCGCCCACCCAGCTGCAGTGCTCGCGAATGCTCACCCTCCTCAACAGGAAGGGGTTCACATTCTTTTTTCTCAGGAGGTCCTTGAAAAGCTCCCCGTGGAGCGAAGGGGCGCAGGAAGCGATGATCACCCTGTCGAGTCCGTGCTTCTCGATACTTTCCGTGATCATGTCCTGACCCGGTTCGGAACATACGAAGGGGTAATCCTCCGAAACGGTCACCTGTGGGTACTTTTTGAAATACTCGCTCAATCTCCTGACATCCACGGTATGTTTGATGTTGTGCCCGCAGTGGCAGATAAAGATGCCTGTTTTCATAACGATATGTCCTTTGCGATGTATTCCATACACCGTGACGCCGCCTCGCCGCCGGAGGCCACCGTATCGGGAACGTCCTTGGGCCCCGAACCCATGCCGCATACGAAGATGCCATCGACGTTCGTCTTTGAAGGCGCTATCGCATCGACCTTTATAAAGCCGTATTCGTCGCGCTCGAGAGACATCATTTCGCACAGGGCCTCTATTCCTTTGTGAGGCCTCACACCCGTGGCAAGAATCACCAGGTCCGCCTCTATCTCGCGCAGTTCGCCGCTTAGCATGTCCTCGACCCTCACCAGGAGGCCGTCCTTGCCTTTTACCACCTCGCCGGGGATTCCCCGGATATAAAAGGTGCCGTTCTCCTGGGTCGTCTTGTAGAACTCTTCGTAACCTTTCCCGTAGGCCCTCACATCGATGTAGGAGACATAGATCTCGGCGCCCTTGATCCGGTCCCGTACGATACTCGCGTGTTTTGCCGTGTACATGCAGCACACCCGCGAGCAGTAACGGGCCCCGCTCTGGCGGTCCCGTGAACCGACGCACTGGATGAAATAGAACCGTTTGGGCTCCTTTCCGTTGAGCAGGATGTCCCCCCCTGTCGGTCCCGTCACGGAGCATATCCTTTCAAATTCTATCCCTGTTATCACTCCTTCGAGGGTCCCGTAACCGAGT
>DNYO01000347.1 GCA_003506795.1 Deltaproteobacteria bacterium | reverse complement strand
ACGCCGATATATATCGCTTCACACGCAGCCTCGTTCAATTTCGACTTTCCCGGCAGTATGGAAAGACTCCACGCTCGATGAGCCTCAATGAGCTGCTTCGCGATGCCTGTTTCGACTGGCACGGGGTAAAGCTCGACCAGCCCGACTGGAGGTACGACTCCCACAGTCTCGCGGTAACGGTTTGGGCCGCAGCCAATCTCGTATTCCACCTGATGCTGAACAGCTACCGGGAGCCCCTTGAATTTGAACTGCCGCTGGCGTCGGAAGCCGCGAAAGGCCCCTGGCAGAGACTGATCGACACGTCCCTTGAATCTCCCGACGACTTTTGCCGGTGGAGTCAGGCCCCTCGGATCTCAGGCGAAACATATCGCCTGCGCCCCCATTCCATAGCCTTCCTCTTCTCTCACGTCAAAGAATCGTTATGTTCTCGCCGGACCTAAGCTTTCGCCCCATGTCCGGGGAAAAGTGATGGAACTCTTTAATTTCTCGCGAATGTACCGCAGATACCGTGGAGGGGACGGAAAGTGATTGATCTGCTGCGGAATAAGTACCATAATTTTCTCTGGAATGAATTGCATCCTTCAAACGGGCTTGCGGGTTGAGGTAGAAAGATGAAATATGATTTTGATAGGGTTGTTGAGCGAAGAGGGACCGATAGCATTAAATGGCGGAGGTATGGTAATGACGTTACCCCCTTGTGGGTGGCGGATATGGATTTTGTTTCTCCCGAGCCGATTGTTGAAGCCCTGCACGAACGGGTGGACCATCGGGTTTTTGGGTACGGGGGAGCGGGCGAGGAGCTCATAAACGTCATCCGGCATCGGCTCAAAACGCAGTATGGATGGGATGTTCCGGGAGAACAGGTCATTTTTGTACCCGGTGTTGTAACGGGCCTCAATCTCGCATTTCAACTTTTTGCGGACCCCGGGGATGCCGTATTGGTTCAGCCTCCGGTCTATTCACACTTTCTTGCCGATCCGGTGAACCGCGGCCGTGCAGTGATCGGTCCGCCATTGGTAAAAAAGGGGGATACCTACGAAATCGACTTCGATGCATTCGAGAAGGCAATCACAGACCGGACCAGGATCTATGTACTCTGTAATCCCCACAACCCTGTCGGCCGTGTTTTTCGAAAAGATGAATTGGAGCGGCTTGCCGATATCTGCGTACGCCGCAATGTTCTGATCTGTGCCGATGAGATCCACTGCGATCTTCTCTACCCGGATCATCACCATATACCCATCGCTACCCTTGGCGACGAGGTGGCCGACCGGACGATTACCTTCATGTCGCCAAGCAAGACTTTCAACCTGGCGGGCTTGAAGTGTTCCTTTGCGATAATCAAGAACCGCGCGCTTCGGAAAACCTGGGTGAGAGGCAGCGAGGGACTTATCCCGCATGTAAACATCATGGGTCTCGCGGCTGCCCTGGCGGCCTTCAGGGACGGCCAGGACTGGCTGGACCAGTGCCTGGCCTACCTCACGGGCAACAGGGATCTTCTGGTGGACTATGTGCGTGAAAAGCTGCCTTCCATCACGATGACCCGCATGGAGGCGACCTATCTCGCCTGGCTCGATTGCACCCGATCCGTAATACCGGGGAACCCTTTTCGTTTCTTTCTCAAGGAGAGCAAGGTGGCCCTCAATGATGGGGCTGAGTATGGAAAGGGGGGAGAAGGATTCGCGAGGCTCAACTTTGCATGCCCGAGGAAGACGCTTGTCGACTCCCTCGGGCGGATGGCTGGCGCCCTGGAGAGGTTGTAGCCGGGAAAATGTGTTTAACATCGTTTTCTTTTATGATAACATGATCAGGCTTTCGTACTTACAATCCCAATTAATCAAGAGGTATCGAATGAAAAAGTTTCTCCTGTTCGTACTTGCCGTCGTCCTTCTGATGTCAGCCGGTATCACGCAGGCCGCTGAAACGCTCACGGCCTCCGGGCATCCCCAGTATCCACCCATCATGTGGAAGGAAAAGAACACCATCGTCGGTGTCGGTCCCGAACTTGTCACGCTGCTCTTCAAGGACCTCAATGTAACGGTAAAATCGCCATACAAGGGTGGTTGGGACAAGGTTCAGGAAGAAGCAAAACAGGGCAAGGTTGACGTTCTCGTCGGTCTTTATCCGACAGAAGAAAGAAAAAAATATTTTGAATACTCCAGTCCCTACGCGAAAGACCCCGTTGTGATCTTTGTTGCGAAAGGCAAGGCGTTCCCGTATGCAAAATGGGATGACCTGGTCGGCAAGAAAGGCACCACAACCGTCGGCGACAGCTTCGGTGAGGCCTTTGATAAGTTTATTACTGAAAAGCTTACGGTCACGCGTTCCGCAAAGGTTGAAGAGAACTTCTCAAAGCTCATCGACGGACGAGCTGACTATTTCATTTTCGCGATGTATTCGGGCCTCTTCGAATCCCGCCGGCTCGGGATTTCGGACAAGGTTGAATACCTGCCCGTCAATGCATCGGTAGAAAACTTCTGTATAGGTATCTCCAAGAAATCACCCTTTGTAAAATACCTTCCCGACATCAACAAGAAACTTGACGCTTTGATCGCTGACGGGACTGTGGACCGGTTGATAAAAAAATATTCCGACCAATATAAAAAGTCAGTTTCGAATAAGAAGAAGTAGCGAGTAACTTTTCCAGAGCACAACTCCTGGGGGATGGGTTGTTTGTTTCAGCCCGATCTCCCAGGCTCACGCAGTCCGCGTCGCT
>DNYO01000072.1 GCA_003506795.1 Deltaproteobacteria bacterium | reverse complement strand
GGCCTTCCACAGGGCAAAATCGAGAGGATTCTTTTTCTTCTCGTCCACCTCGACCCTGGCACCGGCAACCATCTCTTCCAGCGGCCGCCCGGAGAGCTGTCCGTAATTGCGGAAACTGTCCACGGAAAAGTATACATCACCGCCGATATTGTACGCGTGACCCTTCTCGATCAGATTTTCGACGAGGGCGATCATGTCGCCGATATGCTGGGTGGCTCGCGGTTCATGATCGGGACGAAGCACTCCGAGGGCATCCATATCTTCATAAAACGACTGGATGTATTTTTGTCCGACTTCCTGCCAAGGAATATTTTCTGCGTGAGATTTCCGGATGATCTTGTCGTCGATATCGGTGAAGTTCCTCACGTAGGTGACGTCAAGGCCCTTCGAACGCAGATACCGATATATGGTATCAAAAACGATGGCGCTTCGGGCATGGCCGATGTGGCAGTGATCGTACACGGTAACACCGCAGACGTAGAGCTTCACCTTCCCCTCGGTCACGGGGACGAAGTCTTCTTTCCTGCCGGATATCGTATTGTAAACCTTCAGGGCCATAGTGTTGACCGTATTTTTTACCATAGCCGCCGCGGCGTTGTCAAAGCAATTGAGTCACCGGGTCTCTCGTACGTTCAGTCCTTGCGCGCCATCGCGGAGGTTCTGCAGAAGACCCGCGATCATGTCTCGATAGTATGGCATCTCGCCTTCCGCTGCATCGGTTATCATTTCGTTTGCCTTCATTGCGTTGGCGTGGTCTCGCAGACTCTTCGTATCGGGCATTTCACCGGGGCGAAGCTCACACTCCCTCATACGCAAAGCCCCGACCTGCCGCGGCAGTTTGCTTTCGTAGAGCATCTGGAATGCGTCGATCGCAGCCAGATATCTTTCCAAAGCGTCGGCGGGAAGTTCCTTTATAATACCGTCTTTGTTGGCAACATGCAGATAGTTGCAGGCCATATCGACAAACCCGGCGAGGCCGATCATAAAGAAATCCAGCTTGTCCAGCGTCGTTGCCGACCCCCGGGCCCTGGCGACATTCATTACCAGCGACGCCACCTGTCTCACCTGCGGCATGAAGACCCACTCATTCGCCGTCGCTTCAGTGTGATCGAGAGTATCGCGCAGAACCCGGTATATCTCCTCATCGGAGAGTTCTGACATCCCTTCGCCGCGTGAATAGCTTTTCACCCCGCGATCGAAATCGCTTCGCTTCACCAGGGAAAATATTCCGGCGAAACGCCTGACAAGATCTTCCTGACGCTCACCGGGGATATTAGCCATGGCGCCGCAAAGGAATTCAGGGATTCCCGATTCCCCGTCGGACAGGAGCCGGGAAAGAGAAGGGCATATCCCATACCTGCCGTTCGCGGGCCGCAGCTTCTCCTGAACATACCTTTGAAAGATCGGTTCGACCTTTCCGGTAAGGTCCATCTCTCTTACGAGATGGCCGTATCTGCCGGGCTCCTTCCTGGCGGCGGCAACGATCTCGGTGGCCTTTCTCAGGGTATTCTGATGAAGCCCGACCGCCTTCGCCGCATGAGACCGGGCCTGGCCGAATTTTCTCCTGCCTCCTTGCCGGGCTTCGGCGCTCATGCCGTTTTCAGGGTCCCCGGCGCATTCCGCCCCCGGGGTATCGGAACCGCTCGCCGCCGGAAAATCCCCCGAATCGCGGTCTTTGATTCGAAGGTTCGTCGGGCTGCAGCCGCCGGTAATCTGCCTTGCGATACTTATTCTCAATTGTTCCTCTTTGACTGCTTCAAAAATGGCCACTTTCTCGGACAGCGTAAAATCCTTTCTGCAAACATTCTCATCATGCTCGCCGCGTACCAGGCTGTCTATATCGATAAGGTTGACATGGGTACCTTCCGTGAGCGCGCTGATGCCCAGTTCTTCGAGGGCCTTCAGTCTGCGGTAGCCGGCGACGAGTTCCTTTGTCCCTTTTCGGACAACGATGGGTTGGAGAAGACCCAGTTCCGATATGGACCGTTTCAGCTCCTCCATATCTCCCAGGTCTTTCCTGTGTCGCCTGCCTATTATAACCTCTGTGATATGCATACCCTTCCTCCCTTTTGCATAGTTGAGATAACAGCCCGGTTGTACGTCCCGTTTCGATCACGTGCATCATATTCACTTTTTGTGCATCGCTCCCCCTTCCCGTCGCCCGTCCAGTCCCGCGATTGCCATTGAAGCTTCACCGCGGCCCTGTGTACAATTTGTGCATAGGAGGGCCACGATCGGCCCCGGCGCGGATTCCCTTCCTGAAACGGTTCCCCCTGTGCCGGGCGGCGTAAAAGGTGCGCCGGATACACATGAACAAGGTTAGTATTCGGAACCGCCTGCGGAGCCGCCGGGCTATGCAGACCGACGGCCCGAATCAACGTTCCTGTCGTCACCTTCGGCTGTAGACACTGGTGCCCCGGGATAAGCCTCAGTGCCGGGTGGGGACCATCTCTCCACAGGAAGAAAATAGTACTGGTTCTTGTTTCCCCTTCCCTTTCCCGTGCGCTGCACGGTTATCCAGTAACGTTTCAGTTCCCTGAGTGCATCGATGGTCTTTCTCTTCGAGATACCGGCCGCAACTGCAATCTGGCCGACTGACAACTCCACACTTCTCACAAACCCCTTTTTTCTCTTTGTTTCAGGTGCACAGTTCAAAAGAAGGATGAAGAACACCGAGCTGATATACGGCCCAAGCTCCGCCATATAGGAATCGACATAGGAGACAAGCATGTCCGCAACCCGGGGGTCGCTTATCCTCAATCTCTTGTCGACCGTCTTCATGACGGCATCGCGACAGGTCACGAACCCTCCGGTCTTGAGGCGCCGAAGAGGGAAAGCACGTGGCGGTCGCTCTTTCGCAGACCGTGGGCGACAACAGGATTGCACCGCTGTGCCGGGCGGGGCTTTTGCACATCGGTAAAGTTTCCTTCCACGATCCTGTCAGATGCACAACCATCCTGTGACCATCGAGCGTTCAGCTTCGGTTGGCGCGTCTCATCAAAGTCGGTATTGTCCGTGGATTCCTCGAGGTCGACTGTCGTTTCCGAAAGGGAAAACCGCCAGCGCTGATCTTTTCGGGCCGCTCTTTTCACCCTCTGCTCTATCCAGAGACAGACGTAGGAAGCGATCTCCCCGGCCGATTTCGTCAGATCGAACTTTCCCTGCCGGGCTATCTGCATGAGAACGACTACCGCATCGTGAATGTAATCGTTCAGTTGATCGCCCACGAAGTGACCCCTGTCGATCCTTGCGAGGATTGCCTTTACGATATTATCGATGACCTTCTTCGCGTAGAGCCTTTCTACAAGCTTTTGTTGTCCGAATGACCTGGCATCCTCAATCGCCCGTGCAAATTCCTCGGAACTCATTGACCGGAAAAAAGCCCTGGCATAGGACGCCATTGCCTGCGAGCGCTCCCGGACACCCGTGACCGGTAAATGTTCATATCCCGTACCTGACATTATCCTTGACTGTCCTCCCGTGAACCGTCCGTTGTTGCATCAACGGCGAAGCGTACGTGAACCTTTCCATACTCAAGGAGCGCCGTGCGCTCCGGGGTGCCCTTCGGAAACAGGCGTGCGACGGTGGAACAGGGGATATTCACCCGGTCCCGGGCAGCCCTGAAGGCATCGGCTAAATTCTCAGACGTCGGTGATTCCTTGAGCCGGGCTGCCATGCCCGGGTCAATATACCTTCCGACGATCCGGAGAAATCCTTCGACTCCTGCCCTTTCCGACAAGCGGACATTCTCCCGATTGTCATGAAGGCGGCCGTGCGCCCTGGCGGTTCGGATTATCATGAGCGATCCCAGGGAACCCAGAAAAACGCAAACAAGGATGCGCATCGTGTTTCGCGTCTTTTGGGACGCGTCTGTTATTGCCTTTCTGAGAGCCGCCGTTCTGATCCTCTCATAGCTGCCCATCCGTGCGACCTCGGTGTCGACAATCCTCGAGATACTCTCGATCCTGCGCAGTTCAATTGCATGATCGTCACCGGGCAGAAGATGGCTGAAGGTTTTCGCCTGTACGCGAAGGATCGGAATGTCAACTCTGTGAAGGACCACGGCGCTTCGCGACGCAAGATAGGCAAGCAGGCCAAATATGACGATACCGGCCACAAAGTACACAGCATGGTCTGAGACCCTGCCATCTTGTCGTTCCACGGCAATCTCCCCCCCGGGACTGGATCGAAACAACAAAAATAATCTGACATGGATTATTTACGATAAAGTTACTTTTGGAAGTCTATAAAAATATATTTGGAACATGTTGTCAAGATAAAAGACCTGAAGGACGGTCTCGGTTCCAATTATTTTTAATCTGACCCGTAACCTGGAACCTGAAACCATATCCCGGTGCTATCTCTTCTATAAGACCATAGTGGAGTGAGATGATGAACCGGAATGAAATGACACAGACCTTTGTCGCAAGACAATCGGAGAATTTCGAGATTGTTCTTCCCCGGACAAAGATAGAAGAAGCGGTAAGGAGACTGGCGGAAGCTACCAGCGCACCGCGCTTTCATGATGCAATGGAGCTGGTCTGGTTCAAATTCGACCCCAATGGAGATAACGAATTGCGGGCCTCGGCTTCAATGCTCCTTACGCTTTACAGGTGTACGCTCGACGGAAATGTAAGGCCGCCGCTCGACCTGGAGGAGCTCTACGCCCGAACATACAACAAGATGGATATGGACTGCGGCACTTCCCCGGCCGGCCCGACGCCATAGACATTTCCGAGGAATCCCGCAGCGGAGGAAGGATTTGCAGGCAATCAAGATTGCGGCTGCCCTTTTCATTTTTGTCGTCTTTTGCATCGCTGTCGAACGTGGACATTGTGGATCACCCAGCAACGACCGGGAGAGACAGACAGGGTTAAGAGCTGAGATCAGGGCAATGAAGGATGGCAATCCCGATAAATACAGGGATTTCCAGTATGCACTGAGACATATACGCAGGATGAACCGCAAGCAGGAAGAGTGGACGTCCCTCGTAGTGGCGAAGGCCCTGGTGGACCATGTTCACTGGGAAAGGTACCGCTTTGCCTCCGAGGAACACAGGCTCAATTTTTTGTCCGTCCTGATGGGCATCATACGCGTTGAAAGCGGCTTCAATCCGGCGGCGGTAAGCAACAAGAACGCCCGGGGCCTCATGCAGGTCCACTGGCCTACATGGAAGCGGTACTTCACCTCGCCCCAACAGGCACACGATCCTGACAAGAACCTGTCTGTGGGGACCGGAATCCTCCGCCTGTACATGCACCAGTCAAACAACGACCTGCGTCTTGCTCTCTACAAGTACCTGGGAACGAAAGACGACCGGTATGCCGACAAGGTTATAGAAGGCGCGATGACTTTCAAGATGAGCGTGCTGTCGAACCCCTTGAAATCTCCCCGTGAAGAAGATCGGCGATGAGGTTCCCGAGCCTTCCGGCAATAGTGACGGCCATGCTGAATATCCTGTTCCGGACGATTCTTGCCGCTGGTCTTGCTGGATTCATAGCGACGGCGGCACCGAACGTTTGTGCCGAAGCCGTCTACATCATACCGCCGGCGGGAGACGGCAGCATCGTACTCATGTACAAGGGGATCCACTATAGCGGTAATGTTATCGCGAAGCCGGCCTGCTATCCTTCCATGCATCAGAGGATATTTGTGACGCCGGTGCGCATGCTCGGAGGCTATGGAGACCCTCTCAACCCGATTGCGGGTATCAGTACGTTCGCCATCGATAATGGGAACGGATCGTGGACCATCAGGGGCCAGGTAAAGACGGCCGGCAGCCTCACCATCGAAGCCGCGGATGCGATCGCCATGATCGTTGAGCTTTATTGCTGTGTCGACATAGACTGCAATTGACGGGGCGGGGGTGCTCCGGAAAGAAAGTGCCGGGCATGGGGGGGTCTTCTCAGGAGGTCCCGTTCTGTCCGGCACTATTGGAAGGGCTCGTGTCGATACTTATCGGAGTGTTACCACCACGTATATATTATTTGACTTTCTATGTATGAGAAAGAGGATGCTCTTTTGCCTGCTTTCCTGTTCCATCTTTTGAAGGAAGTTCTCAACGTCCTTGACCGGGACCCTGTTCACTTCCCTGATAACGTCTCCCCTGGCAATGCCCGCTTCTTCCGCCGGGCTTCCCGGTTCGACAGCGGTAACGACAACCCCCGTCCGGTTCTTCAGCTGCAGTGCCCGGGCAATTTCGGGGGTGATCTGCTGAACCGTTATCCCCACTTTGTTTTCACGGGGTGCTTTCGCTGCCTGCGGGACATTGTCTTCCATCTGCGTGATCTTCACGTTCTTGCCGATGGTCTTTCCGTTCCTCAGCAATTTCACGGCTACATCCTTGCCCACCGGGGTAGCGGCGACAACCCTCGGGAGATCGTTGGAACCGGCGATCTCTTTACCGTCAAATTCGACGATCACGTCCCCCTGGCCGATCCCTGCTTTATCGGCGGGTCCGTCCTTGACCACGTCGGCGACTAGCGCCCCTTTTCTGTCTTTCAGTCCGAAGGACGCGGCAAGCGCCGGGGTGATCTCCTGGATGCTCACACCAAGCCAACCGCGGGTGACCCTCCCATTTCCCTTTAACTGCGCGACCACGCTTTTTGCGGTGTCTATGGGGATCGCGAAACCTATCCCCTGCCCTGAAGCGACGATCGCCGTGTTAATTCCGATCACCTCCCCTTTCATATTGATGAGAGGGCCACCGCTGTTGCCCGGATTTATGGAGGCATCCGTTTGAATGAAGTTGTCATAGGGGCCGGAACCAATAATCCTGCCTTTTGCGCTGACGATGCCCGCGGTTACAGTCTGTTCCAGACCGAAAGGACTGCCTATCGCAACAACCCAGCTGCCGACCTTAAGTTCCTCCGAATTGCCCATTGTAATAGGTTTGAGGCCCGAGGTTCCCTTTATCTTGATCAGGGCGAGGTCCGTCTTGGGGTCCCTGCCTACCACCACTGCGTCAAACTCTCTGCCGTCGGCGAGCTTCACCTTTATTTCATTGGCCCCGTCCACAACGTGATTATTGGTCACGATATAACCCTCGGCATCGATAATGAACCCCGACCCCAGGCTGTTCTGCCTGAAATCCTCGGGTGAACCGTTCCCTCCCCTGGGCCCGAAAAAATCCTCAAAGGGATCCTGTCCGCCGAAGGGGTTTCCCTTGCCGAAGGGGTTTCCAAAAAAATGGCGAAAGACGCGTCCATCGCCCTTGATCGTTCTTACCGTCTGAATATTCACGACACTGGGCCGGACGTTTTCGGCAAGCTCCGTAAAATTACCGGGGACCATGATAGGCACCCCCGAGGTCTTTGAAACGACAGGTTCCGTTCCCTTGACGGCCTTCGAGACCCCGTAGCCCAGGCCAACCGTGAGGGCGATGGTCACCAGTGCAACAACAACAGCCCTTACTAACCGTCTTCGTTCCATCTGTATCTCTCCTTGCTTTAGGTTGCCGGCCGAACGTTATCTTCGCCGGTAATCTATTCTACATCGCGAAGTTCATCCGAACATGACGGGAAGATTACAAATTGGTAATGGGAGAGAAGAGGGGTAATAGGTAATAGGTGATGGGAAAAGAAATACTCATTCTTTCAGGCAGCAGGAAGCGTGACGGTGAAGACGCTGCCTTTGTCGGGGGTGCTCGTCGCGGTGATATCTCCTGCGTGAGCGTGCGCTATTGCCCTTGCAAGGCTGAGTCCGAGCCCGAGCCCCGCTTCAGAGCGGCTCCTGTCGCCGCGGTAGAACCTGTCGAAAATGCGGGGAAGATCTTCACCGGAGATGCCTGTGCCTGTGTCGCTTACCGTGAGCGTGACCCGGTCTCGTGCGCTGCGGGCGAGCCTGACATCCACCTGCCCTCCGGCCGGTGTATATTTGATCGCGTTATCTATGAGGTTGGCAACCATTCTGCGGATCATCCTCTTGTCCCCGGCCGTGGCGATACCTTCTTCTTCAATGTGACAGTTCAGAATGATGCCCTTGTCGGAGGCGGCTGGTTCGTAAAGGTCACATGCCTCGCGCACGAGTTCCGCGGCGTCCATCTTCTCCGGTGAAGGCCGGTCCACTCCGGACTCTGTCCTCGAGATCATGAGCATGGTATTGATGGTGTCCAGAAGGCGGTCGCACTCCTCGATGGTGCCTGCCGCCATGTTCTCATACTCCTCCAGGGAGCCCGAGGTGCTGAGCGTCACCT
>DNYO01000256.1 GCA_003506795.1 Deltaproteobacteria bacterium | reverse complement strand
GGCCTGCTTGGCAAGGACATCATAGAGACATACCTGAGAGCGCCTTTCGTTGCGGCATTCATGCTCGCCCTCGTATCCATTCTGATGATAGTCTCCGAGCGCATTACAGTAGACAGAAGCGATTTAACCATGCCGATCGCCATCGCCATCGGCGTCGCGCAGGCAATCGCCCTTGTACCCGGCACGTCGCGAAGCGGCATAACGATCACAATGGCTCTTCTTCTCGGCCTCAGGAAGAGCGAGGCAGTCGATTTTTCCTTCATGCTTTCCATTCCCATCATCCTCGGGACGTCTCTATACGAGATGCGACACGTCCAGTTCCAGGGAGACGCGACTGTGCTGTATGTCTGCGGGATGCTTTCGGCCTTTGTTTTTGGTGCTCTAAGCCTTAAATTTCTCATCGGATACCTGAAAAAGCACACCCTTGATTTGTTTGCCTATTATCGTATCGGGCTTGCCCTGCTTATTCTCGTCGTTTCACTGGTTTCGCCCCTTTGACACGGTGTTACGTGAACATGCGAGGCGGCGGAAATGACCGGGAGAGAAAGGCTATCGAGGATAGTTTTACGACCTACGATCCCGAGAAACTTCCCTATACGAGGCTTTGCGTATGCGACATAATCCGGGACCTGCCCGAGCTCAGCCCTGAAGATATTGCCGAATTCCAGGATAAATAAAGTTTCCCCTCCACACGGGACAGGGGAGCGGCCCGTCTGCGGTGATCTCTGCGCAGACCTTCGGGTTATGAGGGCATTCCGGCGGAAAGTTCTCTCATTCTATAGACGCCGAAAACGAACGTTTCCCTGGAGGGAAGAGATCACACCGTACCGGATAGTTGTCTCCGAGATTATGCTGCAGCAGACCGGGGTCGAACGGGTAAAAGAAAAGTTCGAGCCTTTTGTGGCGAAACTGCCGGACTTTGAGTCTCTTGCGGGTGCTCCGCTTCGGGAGATCATGGAGGCATGGCAGGGCCTGGGTTACAACCGAAGGGCGCTCTCGCTTAAAAGGATCGCTCAGGCGGTGATCGAGAAACACTCGGGGAAGCTTCCCCGTGACCGCGAATCGTTGCTCGCTTTGCCCGGGGTTGGGGAGGCTACAGCCGGGGCCATAATGGCCTTTGCTTTTAATGTGCCCCTGGCCTTTATCGAAACGAATATCAGGAGGGTCTTTATTCACCATTTCTTCGCGGACTGCCAAAAAGTGTCGGACAGGCAGATCATGCCTCTTGTCGAGGCGGCCCTCGACCGATCGAACCCCAGGGACTGGTATTACGCCCTTATGGATTATGGATCAGGGCTGGGCGGGACAGCGAACAATCCAAACAGGAAAAGCTCCCACTATGCAAAACAGGCACCTTTTCACGATTCCGACAGAAAGGTGAGGGGTGATATGATCAGGCTTCTTCTCGGGGCGGGTTCCATGGCGATCGATGACATCATCGACGCCACGGGTCATGGCGCGGATCGATTGGGGCCCGTACTCTGTGCGATGGTCAGGGACGGTCTCGTCACCGAAGAGGCGGGTCGTTACCGGATCGCCTGAGAAAAGGCAGGCAGGGCGGGATAAATAACCTGGAGCATTCCATAGTATACGGCAAAGAAAGCAATATGGAGCACGAGCTGTTCGAGCCATGTCGATCGCCCCGCCTTGCCGCCGAGAAAACCCTGTCCGGCCATGGGCAGAGCGATAAAGAGCATGGCGAGCCACAGCAGAAGCACATAGAGGGCCGTCAACCACGTAGAAAAGGTTTGAAGGCCGGCGAGCGAGGTTCCCGCCGTGTAGAACGCGCCGAACACACCGCTTGTAGCCAGGTGCACGGGAATACCGGCGAGATAGACGGCATGCGGATTGCTTTGGATGCCAAGCGATCTCAGGAGGAAATTCCCGTCAATGACAAACAGGCTTGACCTGAAAAGCCGCAACCGGGCGGCAATGTCGGAAACGACCCCCATAACAATGCCGGCCGCAACACCGGCCAGAAATCCCGTAAGCCCTTGCATGACGAACATGGTCAACATTCAGTCACCTCCCCGGAAAGGATGTCTTTCTAATTATAGCGCATCGCCATGGAGAAGCTTACCATGCACCCAACGCTTAATGCCTTTGGTATCAAATGGTTATGGCTTGCTTCTTGACAAAAAATTAATTGTGTATATCTTAATGGGACACGGTGCCGATTCTTGGGTGCCTGAGTTCTGGAGAAAGGAGACTTTATGTTTGAAGTTACAGAAAAAGCCGGAGAGGTGATAAGGAAGCTTCTCGAAGGCAAAGGAGATCCGCAGTCGGTCAGGATAATGATGACCGAGGGTGGCTGATCGGGGCCCTCATTGGGCATGGCCCTGGATGGGCCATTGAGCAGCGATGAGATATTCACCGAACAAGGAGTGAAATTCATCATTGATAAGGAACTTTTTGAGGAAGCCAAACCCATCAGTGTCGATTTTGTAGAATCGGCAATGGGAGCAGGATTTCTGTTGAAGTCTGCGCTTGCAAGAAAAGGCGACGATTGCTGTGCCACTACGAGCGGTGGTTGCGGATCCGGGTGCAGCAGCTAAAAGTTTTTCGACGATTAAGAGGGCCGCGTGTCGCGGCCCTCTTCCATTACCTGGCGTCATGCAGGGCTATTACCAGTCCCAACGGCCCATTACCCCGATAGGACTTGTTCTTCGTGATGGTCCGCGCCGTTACCTTTCCCTGGTGCATGACGTACTGTACCGTCACGCGGTCGCCTTCCTTTATGTTATTAACGGTCTTGTAACCATTGAGCCTGGCACCGCCGATCTCAAAGGTCATGCCCGCCTTCATCGACTCGACGACCATTTTCATATCGGAAGTACTGATCGACGTAACCCTTCCCGTAAATCTCTCGATCTTTTGACCCGGCTGCTGCTTTGCAGTAAGCGAAAAGACATGGGGGACAAGGACCAGAAACACCACCACGACAAGTATTGATGCAATCACCCTTTTCATTGCCTAACCTCCTCCAAGCTGAGCCGGCTCTTCACACATGATTTCTGAGCATGAGTTCCACGGGATGGGGATTGAGGTAGTACTGGTCCTTAAGATACGGTTCATCATAGTTCAGGACGTAATGGTTAAGGAGCGTCACTGGCACCACGAGCGGTATCAGACCGCGATGGTATCGATCGATTATCTCGAGAAGTTCTTTTTTCTCAACGCCGCTCAGGTCCTTCTTGAAGTAACCCATAATGTGATGGAGAACGTTGGTGTTCTTACGAATTGTGGCAATGAGATGAAGCCCTTCCATCAGCATTTCGATGTAGAGGTCCCGGACATCAGGGCCGAACCCCCGTTTCCCCGCAACCAGTTTGCCCAGCGCTGACAAGTGTTTCGGACCATGGGCCATGATGAGGAGCTTGTGCCTGCTGTGAAACTCAACGAGATCTTTTGCGGAACCCCCTTTTTCTACAAATTCCCGCCACCGTGCGAAGACGAATACGCGCTCGATGAAATTCTCGCGCAGCCCCGGGTCGTGAAGCCGGCCCTCATCCTCAACGGGTATGAGGGGAAACCTTTTCATGAAGGCGGCCGCGAAGATGCCCACGCCGCGGTGGACCGGCGGAGCTGAGCCAGCATAGACTTTGACCCCCCGCATGCCTGAACTCGGCGATTTGCTCTTGAATATGTAGCCTGAAAGCTCCCGACTCGCCAACTCTTCAAGTTTGTTTTCCGCCCACTTCTTCATCCCTTCCGTGTGGTCCACGCCCGTACGGACCGTGACAAGCCGGGGGTTGTCGACGTCACCGGCGAGGTGCATTGCCTCCCGGGGAACGGGGAGGCCATATTCGACCTCGGGGCATACGGGAACGTAGTCAAAGAATTGCCCCAGGGTGTCCGTTATATACCGGTCATGCTTGTGTCC
>DNYO01000115.1 GCA_003506795.1 Deltaproteobacteria bacterium | reverse complement strand
ACCGGCTACTACAAATACGCCCTCATCTATCTGAAGCCTTTTTCAGACGCCGTTCCGAAGCACCCGAGGATCCACGCTGTCCTGGGTCAGTGCTACGAACAGGTTGGCGACTACCCGTCGGCATACAATCAGTACGGAATGCAGCTGCAGGTATCTCCGAACAGCGAAGCAGGCAAGCTGGCACGGACCCGCGCCCAGGCCCTCAAAATGAAGTAGAGGCGGTTTCGGGTTTTATGCTTCAGGTTTTCAGTTTCTTTCCCACCTTCTCTTCCACGGAGGCTATTTTGCCTTCCAGCCTGCCTGAGGCGCCCTTGCGGATGTCGAATTTGACTGTGGAATAGATACGGCCGCAGTCCGGTTCCAATTGTTCATAACATTTCTTGATGATGGACAGGGCCTCATCCATGGTATCGACCTCTACCACCGTGCCCATGGGGGTGAGGCGGTACCGAGACGTGCCTTCGTCGATGACTCTGAGGAGTCTCGAGACATATGCGCTGACACTGGCGCCTTTATCTGTGGGAAACATGGCAAACTCGAACAAAACGGACACGGCAACCTCCTTATCTTCTTTCATGTGCGACAAACGTTAAAAACTTTCTACAGCAACACCGGAAAAACTGCTTCACCCGACAGGTCGCTTTTTGACGATCAGGCGGCTTCGAAGCCTTTCATTCCCGCACCTTGTCTTGTATACTAGTATAAAATACTTTCTGACAGGATGGAATGATGACGGTTCGGGATCGAAAGATTATTCTCGTCTCCTCTGCTGCTGTTGCCTGTTTTCTCCTGGTTGTTGTCCTTCTTCTCGTGAAATATGCCAATACCATCGCCAAAACCGGCATTGAGAAGGCCCTGGGTAAGGATTTCTCAATAGAGCGCATAGAACTGAAATGGGGCAGCGTCCGTGTTCAGAACATCGTAATGAAGGACAAGGCCGGGAAAGAGATCGTAAAAGTTGAGGGGCTCGTGGTCAAGGCCGACTTTATGGGCCTTATTCGGCAAAAGTACATATTTTCGAGCGTTCTCATAGAAAGGCCTTACATGTACGTTGAAGTGGACAAAAGAGGCGGCCTTGCAAGCCCCGTTTTTCCTTCAATGGGAACAGCAGCGGACAAGCAGAAAAAAGGGACGGACCGGGCGGTGACACCTCCCGCGGTATTCAAGAAGATCGTTGTCGTCAACGGGTCGGTCGACTATCTTGACCGCAAATCCCCGGAGGTTCCGGTTATGACCAGGGTGCGCGACATTAATATGGAGATCCGTGACCTGTCACTGCCTTTCAGCAATGATCCTACCCGGTACACACTGAGGGCGTCAGTTCCCGCAAGCGGGGGCACCGCGAGCGTAAAGAGCGAGGGTACGGTCAAGTTGGCGAGCAGCGACATGGAATCCGCAGCCCAGGTGAGAGGTCTGGATATTACACATTTCAAACATTATTATCGTCGACGCGGGAGCGTCGATATCAAGAGGGGGCTCATTGATATAGACGTCCGGGCCAGGGTGGTATCCCGAAAGATCCATGCACCCGGCAGGGCGGTTATCAGAGGCCTTGAATTTGCGAGCGGGTCCGGTATGGGTGACAGGTTCATGGGGATGCCTATCAACCTGGTGGCCGCCTTTCTGAAGAAGAGCGGCGATCAGCTCCCCGTTGATTTTGTCATCGCCGGAGATCTCGACAATCCCAAATTCAACATCGCGGAAAACTTCGTGAACAGGCTCTCCTTCGGTATCGCCGAGAAGCTGGGCCTGTCGGTGAAGGACATAGGAGAGTCGGTTTTCGGTGTCGGCGCCGAAGGCACCAAAAAAATAGGCGAAGGCATACAGGGCATCGGGGAAGGAATAAAGAAGATTTTTAAATGACGGGTAATGGGTAATAGGTTATGGGTAATAGGAAAGACCATTTCCCGGTTTCTTTCTTTTCCCCATTACCTATAACCTATTACCCATTACCTAGTCTCTCTTATACTTTTCATTCAGCGCTTTTTTGAACCGGGGGGCGTAGATTATGTCGAAGGTTTCGTCTTTGCCGGGGAAGAGTGTGAGGGCTTGTTTGCGTACCCCTTCGACGATACTCATGGCATGGTCATGGGAGATGTCCTGGGTGCGGATGAACTCAAGAGAGAAGTCGACTATGAAACGAAGCCTTCTGAGTTTGCGTTCTTCCTCGAGGAGGTCGTCCATAATCCACCCACTGTGATGCACTGCCGCCGGGAGCTAATCCCGGGGTTTCTTGCCTGTTCCGTCAACGAACTCGAGGAGGATAATAAGCCCGATACCCACGGAAACGGCTATGTCGGCCACGTTAAAGGCGGGCCAGTGATATGTCCCGTAATAGAAGTCGAGGAAATCCACCACATTGCCATAAAAGATGCGGTCGTATATGTTACCGAGAGCGCCCGCGAGGACCAGGCACAACGCCAGTGTCTTGGTCCCGCTCATGCTGTATCTCAGAAGGATGTAGACGAGGGCTGCCGCGACGAGAACCGGCACTATGGTGAAGATATATTTTGCATACCCGCTCTGGTTGAGTACACCGAAAACACCACCGAAGTTCCTGACGTGAACAAGTGAAAAGAACGAGGTCATCTTTACCTCGCCCATCATGGGCAGGTTTTCCATGACGAGCGCCTTTGTGACCCTGTCGAGTGCGAATATGACCGGTACTAGAGCAAAGAGAGCGTATCGGCGCATCGCTTGCACACGTTCGGGAATTTCCCGTCCTTGAGAATGTTCGTATCGTATTGCCAGCAACGCTCGCACTTGTCTCCCTCGGCTTTAAGGACAGTGACATCCAGGGCTCCGGCCTTGCGTATCTCTATCTGGGAGACGATAAAAACATCTTTAAGTTCGTCGCCAAGCCCTGTGAGTGCGGCGTATTCTTCATCAGGTGCATCTATGATGATCTTCGTGTCGAGGGAATGGCCTATCTCTTTTGCGCTGCGTTTCTCTTCGATCTTCTTGTTGGCAAGCTCCCGGATCTTCCAGATCTTTTCCCATTGTTCCTCGATCGCCGCGTTGATGAGGGCCTTGTCGGTGGCGGGAAACTGTGCCAGGAAAACGCTTTCCTCGGTGACGTAGCCTTTCAGGTACGACCACATTTCGTCGGCCGTTGAAGACAAGACGGGCGCTATGAGCCTGACAAGGGCCGTGAGTGCCTCGAAGATGACGGTTTGCGACGCCCTGCGTTTCAGGGCGTCCTTGTGCTCCACGTAGATCCTGTCTTTGACGATATCGAGATAGAGAGCACTGAGATCGACGGTGCAGAAATTGTGGACCGCATGGTAGATCGAGTGAATAGTGTAATTATTGTAGGAATCCCCGACCCGCTCGATGAGCCTCATGAGCCTCGAGAGAAGCCATTTGTCGAGTGAAGAAAGCTTTTCATAGGGCACGGTATCGCGGCCCGGTTCAAAATCCTCGTTGATGTTGGCATGGAGGAAGCGCAGGGTGTTGCGGATCCTTCGGTATGTCTCGACGAGCCGATTGATGATGTCTTTCGATATCTTTATGTCGTCGCGGTAATCCTCATAGGTGACCCAGAGCCTCAATATTTCGGCACCGAACTTATCGATGACCTCGTTGGGGGCAATCACGTTGCCGAGGGACTTGGACATCTTCCTGCCCGAACCGTCAACGACAAAGCCGTGGGTCAATACCGCCTTGTACGGGGCGTGCCCTTCATTGCCGACGGACGTGAGAAGCGAGCTGTGGAACCATCCCCGGTGCTGGTCGCTCCCTTCCAGATAGAGATCGGCAGGGTACTTCAGCTCTGGTCTTTTCTTGCAGACGGCGGCCCAGCTGACGCCGGAATCGAACCACACATCCAGGATGTCCTGTTCCTTGGAAAATGCAGTATTACCGCAGTGGCCGCACTTCGCGTCGGCGGGCAGGAAATGGGCGGCGTCCTTTTCGAACCAGACGTCGGCGCCTGACTGCCTGACGGCTTCGACGACCCGACGGAAGGACTCTTCGCTCCAGAAAGGTTCCCTGCATTTTTCACAGTAGAAGATCGTGATCGGGATGCCCCAGGTCCGCTGCCGGGAGATGCACCAGTCGGGACGGACGGAAAGCATGTTATAGATCCGGTCGCGGCCCCATGAGGGGATCCACTGTGTTTTATCTATCTCGGCGAGACCTTTCTGCCTGAGTCCCTGGCTGTCCATGGAGACGAACCACTGCTCTGTCGCCCGGAATATGACGGGTTTCTTGCAGCGCCAGCAATGGGGATAGGAATGCTCGATCTCTTCCGTATGGAGAAGGAGCCCCAGTTCCCGGAGTTTTTCGATGACCTTCGGATTGGCCTCCCAGACGTTCATGCCTTTGAAGAACTCTACATCGTCTATGAAGGCGCCCTTTTCGTTAACAGGGGAATAGATGTCGAGGCCGTACTCGAGCCCTGTCTCGTAGTCCTCCTCGCCGTGGCCCGGGGCGGTATGGACCGCGCCCGTACCCGTATCGGCGGCGACGTACTCGGCAAAGACGATGACGGACTGCCGGTCGATGAAAGGATGTTTGAACGTGAGCCCCCGAAGCGTCTGCGGGGTTATCTCCCCGATAATGCGGTATTGAGTTATCCCTGCGCGCTGCATGACATCTTCGAGGAGGTCCTTGAGGACGATATAGACCTCTTTGTCCGTCTCCACGGAGACGTACGTGAAATCGGGGTGGACGGCGATGGCCAGGTTTGCGGGAAGCGTCCAGGGCGTGGTAGTCCATATGAGCATATAAACGGGCTTGTCGGGATAGTCGGCAAACACCGGTTCCCTCTCACCCGTATAGGGGAACTTGACGTATATGGAACTCGACTTCTTCGTCTCGTATTCGATCTCCGCCTCGGCGAGCGCCGTCTCACAGTTAAGACACCAGTAGACAGGTTTTTTCTTCCTGTAGACCTCGCCGCGGAGGAAAAATTTCGCCGCCTCTTCGATTATCGTCGCCTGGTAATCAAAATCCATGGTGATATAGGGATGGTCCCAATCGCCGATGCCGCCGAGCCGTTTGAACTCCTCCCTTTGTATGTCTATGAACTGCCGGGCATAGGCCCTGCATTCCCTACGGGTTTCAAGCTTGGAGAGCTCCAGCTTCTTTTGCTTGACGTTCTTCTCGACCTGATGCTCTATGGGGAGGCCGTGGCAATCCCATCCCGGGATATAATCAGCCCTGTGGCCCGTCATGAACTTTGCCTTGATGATAATATCCTTGAGGATCTTATTAAGCGCCGTTCCCAGGTGGATATTGCCATTGGCGTAAGGGGGCCCGTCATGAAGGATGAATGTGGGGCTGTCCTTTCTCGCCTCTGTAAGCTTCCGGTACAGGTCAATCTCTTGCCAGCGGGCAAGCATATCTTTTTCCTTCACCGGCAGATTGCCTCTCATGGGAAAAGCTGTTTTGGGCAGGTTCAACGTATCTTTGTAATCCATGGCAGAATAATCCTTGCTGAAAAGAAAGTAATCCGGCCGGGGCGGCCAGCTTATGACGTTTTCTTGTAATCGGGAGATCTGTTTCTACGTTTCAGGCTGTCGCAACCCGCTGGATTCTGTTAATCAAGTTAACACAAAGAGGGGTATCTATTCAAGAAGAAGGAAGAAAGAAGGATTATCTCTTCGGAATTGTTTCTTTTATAAAGTCTATGAGTTCCGTTTCTTTTCCGGCGTAAAAGTGGGTTGTGTTGATTACCTTGAGATGTTTGTCAAGGGTGGGGAGGTTCTTGTACAGTTCGTAGAGGTCGTCCATGGGGGCGATGTCGTCATAGGTGCCGCCCACGATGAGAATCTCCTTGTTGAAGGTCTTCAGGTGGTCATATTTGTATATGAGGCAGGGAAAGGACACGAGGAAAAGACTGTCGAACCTGTCTATCTCGAGGGCCGACCGGCTTATGACCCATGCGCCGAATGAGTACCCCGCAAGGGTGATATGGGCGTCGTCGTCAAGATGTTTCCTGAGGACGCCGTAAGCCGCCGTGGCGTCATGGACCTCGCCTTCGCCCTCGTCGTACTCGCCTTTGCTGTCCCCTACGCCGCGGAAGTTGAAGATGAGGGTTGTGAACCCCTGGGCGGCATAGCCGTCCTCAATGGCGCTTACCACGTTATTGTACATATTGCCGCCGTACAGAGGATGGGGATGGCATATCACAACGCCCGCTTTTCTGCTCTGTTGGCGGAGCATTCCCTCCAGATTCTGGTCGGATTCTATGTTGACCCTTTCTATTGACATGGACATACTTATTTTGGTAGTTTTTCAACAAAAATTCAACAGGAAAAGTAATGGGATTATTCAAAAAAAGGGATAAAGAGAAGAAACCCTACCGTGAGATCAATATTCAGAAGGAAATCTCAAAAGCGGAGAAAGAAGAGTCTCTCTGGAGGAAATGCAATTCCTGTCAGGAACTCCTTTACAGGAAGGAAGTTGAACGGAACCGCCACGTATGTCCCAAATGCTTCTATCATTTCCCCATTTCCGTGGAAAACAGGATAGCACTGACTTTCGATAAAGGCAGTTTCTCTGAATTCAACGAAGGCGTGGAGCCCGTCGATTTTCTCAAATTTAAGGATATAAAACCGTACAAGACAAGGCTGGCCGAGACCCAGGAGACAGCGGGGCGCCCCGACGCCCTGATATGCGGCAGCGCAAAGATAGGCGGTATTCCGGTTCTGGCCGCCATTTTCGATTTCAATTTCATGGGAGGCAGTCTCGGAAGCGTTGTCGGTGAAAAGATTACCAGAACCCTCGAAGAAGGCGCAAAGCAAAAACTGCCGGTTATCCTTTTTTGCTCGTCGGGCGGTGCAAGGATGCAGGAAGGCATCATGTCTCTCATGCAGATGTCGAAGGTCTCCGGGGCAATCTATCATCTGAAAAGCAATAAAGTTCCCTACATAACCGTCCTTACCGATCCCACGCTCGGCGGTGTTTCCGCGAGCATGGGCATGCTTGGCGACATCATCATAGCCGAGCCGAAGGCGATGATCGGTTTTGCCGGGGAAAGGGTGATCAAAGAGACTATCAAGGCCAAATTACCCCCCGGCTTTCAGCGGGCTGAATACCTCCTGGAACACGGTATGATCGATATGATCTCCTCCCGTAAAGAGCTGAAGCAGACACTCTACACCTTGCTGTCCCTGATTGCATGAATGATGCTGCCTATGAAAACTCTCTGAAATACCTCTTTGGCCTGGAGAAATTCGGATCCGTTTTCGGGCTTGGAAACATATCGCGGCTTCTTGGTGCCATAGGCGACCCGCACAAGTCGCTGAGGACCGTTCATATAGCCGGCACAAACGGCAAAGGTTCCGTGGCGACCATGATCGCGTGCATTCTGAAGGCGGCGGGATACCGGGTCGGCAAGTACACGTCGCCTCATCTCGTGTCTTTTACGGAACGTATCACCGTGGACGAGGAAGAAATCACCGAGGGGGATGTGGTCTCTCTGACGGATTATATCCGTGCCAGGGCACACCGGAGCGGGCCGGACCCGTTCTATACCTTCTTCGATTTTACGACGGCCCTGGCGTTCGAGTATTTCAGGAGGAAAGAGGTCGATATCGCCGTCATTGAAACGGGCCTCGGCGGCAGACTGGATTCCACGAACGTGATCGAACCGATGGCGAGCGTTATCACCAACGTCGCCTTCGACCATATGGGCGAACTGGGAGGTACCATAGGAAAGATCGCCGGTGAAAAGGCGGGGATCATGAAGAAGGGCGTTCCCGTGATAACGGGTGCTCGCGGCAAGGCCCTTGCCGTCCTGGAACGATCGGCCCGCGGGCTTTCAAGTCCGTTGTATGTCCTTGGCAAGGACTTTGTTTTCAGAAAGAAGGGCAACAAACGCTTTTCGTACCGGGGTATCGCAAATACCTACGATGATGTTTCCCTGAATCTCGACGGTGACCACCAGCTCTCGAACGCGGCGCTTGCGTTATGTGCCGTGGAAGCGCTTTCCCCGGCCGGTTTTGNNTTTGGCGTCATGCGCGACAAGCAGTACGAGCGTATGCTCGACGCGATGAAGGGCTGTATCGATCTCGCGATCCTGACGCAGCCGAAGACGGACCGCGCCCTCGAAGCGGAAAACATGAGACACCTTGCACACAATTCCATTGTAACGAAGGATACGAAAAGTGCTCTCAGGAAAGCGCGACAATTTGCCGGAGAAAAGGATGTCATCCTTGTCACCGGATCATTCTATACGATCGGAGAAGCGAAACGGGTCGTCAATGAGATATTTTAGGTTCTCTGTCATCATCGCTCTTTTTGCCTTTCTGTGCCCCTTTATAGCGGGAGGGCAGGAGGTTGGCGTCAGCAGCAAAGAGATCCGGGGCCCGGTGAATATCACGGCGGACCAGATCGAGCATGACCGCGCGGCGAACACCTACACCGCCCGCGGAAATGTTGAAATAAAGGAAACAACCCGTACCGTTCTGGCGGACTATGTTTTCCTGGATGATAATACCAGGGATGTCACCGCTGAAGGGAATGTGGTCTATGAGGACCTCGGCGACCGGATTGAGTGTGAACGAATGCAGCTCAACCTGGAGACGAAGAAAGGTACCCTGGAGAAGGCACGGGTATTCATCAAGACGGGCAATGTCTATATCAACGGGTCTGAGATCGAAAAGACCGGAGAGTCCCAATACAAGATCAAGAAGGGAAAGTTTACCACCTGCGGATGGGACAAACCGGAGTGGACATTTACCTCCGACGAGGTGGACATAACCGTTGAAGGTTACGCAAAAACAAAGTCCACCACTTTTCACATCCTGGGTGTTCCTGTCTTCTACGTGCCCTGGGGGATTTTCCCCGTCAAGAAGGACAGGCAATCCGGGTTTCTGATGCCCCAATTCGCCCAGTCGTCGGAGGACGGCACAAAATTCAAGCTGTCCTATTTCTGGGCGATTTCAAAGGACACGGATGCAACGATGTCGGCCGAGTGGATCCAGAACAGGGGCGTAAATCTTGGCGGACAGTACCGGTATGCCCTCAGGGAGGACCTGAAGGGTGAAATAGAAGCCAATATCATCGACGACACCGACTTCGGCCACACGCGCTACCAGGTAAAGGCGAAGCACGAACAGGTTTTCTTCAAGGACCTCCGGTTCAAGGCCAACATCTGGCATGTCTTCGATAATGACTATCTCAAGGATTTCGGCCAAACTGTCCAGGAACGAAGTGAGAGTCAGTTGAAATCGACGGTCTTTGTCGAGAAGCCTCTTACGAAATCGCTCCTCACCGGGGGGATGACTCAGTTTCGCAACCTTCTCATGAGGGACAATGGTTCGATATTCCAGTATTATCCCGAGATCACCTATTTCACCGAGTATATCCCGGTCTTCGGGGGGAGGATGTTTCTGGACCTCAACAGTTCCCTCACTAATTTCTATCGCGACACGGGAGACACCTATACGCGCCTCACTGTGGACCCGTCCCTCAGGCTGCCCTATTCCTTCAAGGGTCTGAACACGCTCCTCAGCGCCACAATGTATGATGCGGCGTATCTCGTCAACCGCAGCGACACCGTGGACGGCAAAACGAAGCACCGTCAGACCTTCCGCCTCGACGGCGACGTGAACATGCAATTCCTCAGGAATTATTTCCCCGGATGGTCCTGGCTCGAAGCTGTACAGAGCGTGATCAAGCCGAATATCAGGTACACGTTCATACCGGCCACGGGTTACAAGGACGTTCCGCAGATCGACGCCTATGACAGGATAGGCCAGACGAATACCATGACGTATGGTATCAGCCACTACCTGTACGAAGCGACTGAGGGTGGAGGCAAACGCGAGGTGTCCCTCTTCGAGGTGTCCCAGACCTATGGCCTGTCGGGGGACCTTCAAGAATCAGAGATCTATAAAGGATCGGGATCGCGTTTTTCCGATATTGATGTAAGGTTTACCCTCACACCCATAGCCTACCTGAGTTTTGCGCATGAAAGCGTGCTCAATGTGAGCGGGGAAGGGGCCAAGACACTGAGGAACGGCCTGTCATATCAGGTACCCGGACTATACGGGATCGCCGTTTCACATAACTACAACACCGGGGTCAACAACGACATTTTCATCGATATGATGGGGGCATATTCAGTCTTTGAAGGGAGCTACCAGATACGGTATACCTTTATGGAAAAGGAATGGATCGACACCGAGTATCGTCTCAAATACAAGCCCGGGTGCTGGTCCACAACACTGACAATGAGCAAGACCAAGAGGCCGGAGGACACGACTTTCAGAATCTCCTTCGATCTCACGGGTATCACATCCCAATAAGAGGAGGAGCGATCATATGAAGGGGATAATACTGGCAGGCGGATTAGGGTCGCGTCTCGCTCCTCTCACGCGGATCACGAACAAGCATCTTCTACCGGTCTACAACAAGCCCATGATTTACTATCCCATTGAAACGCTGATCAATGCGGGTATCACGGACATCATGATCGTGACGGGCGGGAATCACGCGGGGGATTTTCTGCGCCTCATGGGCAACGGAAAGGACTTTGGGCTCAAGCACCTTAACTATACGTACCAGGAAGGCGAGGGAGGCATTGCGGACGCCCTGTCCCTCGCGGAATATTTCGCCGACGGCGAGCCGGTCTGCGTTGTTCTGGGAGACAACATCATCGAAAGGAACATCATCAAGGCCGTTCGGGATTTCGAGGAACAGAAAAAGGGAGCGAAGATCATGCTCAAGGAGGTCCCCGATCCCGAGAGGTTCGGGGTCGCGGAAATTACGGACGGCAGGCTCGTGAATATTGTCGAGAAGCCGAAGAACCCCCGGAGCAATCTCGCTGTCATCGGAATCTATCTATACGATGCCGGTGTTTTCGATATCGTCAAGACCCTCAAGCCGTCGGACAGAGGTGAACTTGAGATCACGGACGTGAACAATGCCTACGTTCGTGAGGGCACCATGACCTGGGAGATGCTCGACGGGTGGTGGACGGACGCGGGCACTTTTGAATCGCTCCTGCGCGCCAGTGTTCTTGTCGCACAGACGGGGGCCAACAACAGGTGACCCTGGAGGAGAGGATATGATAGACGGCGTTGCGGCAAAAACATTGAATGTCATCCCCGATGAGAGGGGAAGACTGATGGAGATCCTGCGGAGCGATGACGATATCTTCACGCAGTTCGGGCAGGTTTACATGACGACCACGTACCCCGGGGTCGTCAAGGCATGGCACTACCATAAGAAACAGGAGGACTTCATCGCCTGCATCAAGGGGATGATCAAGCTCGTCCTCTACGATGACCGCGAAGGATCACCCACCCGCGGGCAGATCGATGAGTTCTATGTGGGCGACCACAGACCCCGGCTTGTACGGGTGCCGCGGATGGTCTATCACGGGTGGAAATGCATAAGTCCCGACGAGGCCCTCATCATCAACGCCCCCACCATGGTCTATAATTACCGGGAACCTGACGAATTCAGGATCGACCCCCACATAAACGACATACCCTACGACTGGGAGAGGAAAGATGGCTGAAACCATCCTGATCACCGGCGGCTGCGGTTTCATCGGAACCAACTTTGTCCGCCATATGCTCGAAAAATACGATTACAACATTATCAATCTTGACAAGCTGACCTATGCCGGGAACCTGGAAAACTTAGAAGACGTGGCCGGGGACAGCCGCTACACCTTTGTACGGGGCGACATCGCCTCCCCGGCCGACCTCGAGGGCGTCTTCGGGAAACCCGTCGACATCATCGTCAATTTTGCCGCTGAATCCCACGTGGATAGAAGCATCATGGACCCCGACACGTTCATAAAAACAAACATCAACGGCACCTTCAATCTCCTGGAGATGGCGAGAAAAAAAGGGATAAAACGTTTCGTCCAGATCTCAACGGATGAGGTTTATGGCTCACTGGGCAAGACCGGGGCCTTTCGCGAAGATACCCCGCTTTCACCGAACAGCCCCTATTCAGCCTCGAAGACATCGGCGGATATT
>DNYO01000325.1:978-2957 GCA_003506795.1 Deltaproteobacteria bacterium | reverse complement strand
CTCGGACTGGTCCACGGAATATCTCGACCTGACCCTTGCCGTCAAGGTCGTCGCGGACATGGAAGAAGCTGTCGACCACATCAGGAAATACGGATCGAGCCATACCGATGCGATCATAACGGCGAATTACGACAGGGCCTGGAAATTCCTCCGCGAGGTGAATTCCTCCCTGGTACTCGTCAACGCCTCGACGAGACTCAACGACGGCTTCCAGCTCGGTCTCGGCGCGGAGATGGGGATCAGCACGACCCGGCTCCATGCCTTCGGGCCGATGGGTCTTGAGGAACTTACGATAACAAAATTCATCGCCTTCGGTGATGGGCAACTGCGAACGTAAGGACGATAGAATGGCTATAGGCGTTTTTGGCGGAACCTTCAACCCGGTGCACACGGGGCATTTGCGTGTTGCCGAGGAGATCCGGGAAGACTTCCGTCTCGAGGAGGTGTATTTTATTCCCTCCCACGTTCCGCCCCACAAGGACGCCGGTATCGCCGGTCCCTCGGGGGAACGTATGAGAATGCTCAGGGCGGCCGTAAGGGGGAATGCCTTTTTTAAGGTTTCCGACCTCGAGATCAAACGGGGCGGCATTTCCTACACGTTAGACACCCTGAAAAAGCTGGAGCGCCGCTTTGACGAGATCTATTTCATCATCGGTGCCGACGCCTTCAAACAGATCGATACGTGGTATCATTATGAGGAGCTTTTCTATCACACCGGTTTTATCGTCATGACGCGTCCGGCTTCACAGGCCGACGATATCCCGGGCATGCTGCCTGATGCCGTGCGCAGGAAATTGACGGTGCTGCAGGAAGACGTTTGCCGTCACGAATCGGGCAAAAAGATATACCTTTGTCCGGTCACAAAGATCGACATTTCCTCGACGAAGATCAGGAATCTTCTCAAGGACAACAGATCCATCAGGTATCTGGTTCCGCCTGCAGTGGAGAAGATCATAATTGAAAGGGGGTTGTACAGGTCCTGAATGAAAACCAATGAACTGGTAGAGGCATGTGGAAGATTGGCAGACGATAAGAAGGCCGTGGACGTGGTCATAATGGATCTAAACGGCCTTACGGACATCGCCGATTATTTCGTGATCGCCAGCGGCACCGGCGAACGCCACGTAAGGACCATCGCGGACGGGATACGGGAAGGCATGAAACAGGAAGGAACGCTTCCGTTCGCTGTCGAGGGCTACGACGAAGGCCGATGGATTATCCTTGATTATCAGAATGTCATTGTCCACGTCTTTCTCGAGTCGCTGAGGGAGCTTTACGACCTGGAAAGCCTGTGGATAGAGGCGAAAAGACATAGAGTTACAAAAGAAAATAAGGACATCGAGGTGGGGAATGAATAAAGAAGCCGTTGAACTCTATCGGAAGAGACTTCTCAAGATGCGCGAGAATATCCTGAACAAGGCGAAAAAGCTCAAAGAAGATTCATACAATCTCGGGACGGACGGGATACAGGACATGGCAGACGCGGCAAGCAATACATACAATGCCGACATTCTTATGAGCATAAGCGACAACGATCTCACCCTCCTCAAAGACATCGACAACTCGCTCGACAAATTGAGCAAGGGAACGTACGGTATCTGCGAGGAATGTGAGGAGAAAATCAGCGAGAAAAGACTTGAAGCAAATCCCGTAGCACGGTATTGTATAACCTGTAAGCGACAAATGGAGGAGAAAGGGTTATAACGGATGAGGTACAAGATATTCTTTTTCGTTCTGGCGCTTTTTCTTGTTTTCTATTTCTACATAGCGCACCTCAACCCTGAAAATGTGAAGTTCTACTACGGCGGGGTGCGGCCCATCGAACTGTCCCTTGCCGAGTTCATCATCGCTTCCTTTTGCCTCGGAGTCATCATATCGATCATTATCAGTTTCTTCTACGATGTGAAGAGCACGATCAGTTCCTGGATGGCGAGGCGCGCCGAGCGCAAGAGCGAAGAATACCTGGAATTGCTGGATAA
>DNYO01000325.1:0-973 GCA_003506795.1 Deltaproteobacteria bacterium | reverse complement strand
AAGGTGAAGGTAAATATCGCCTCCAAGGATTACAGCAGGAACGAAGGAATATTGAAGGACATCCTGCGGATCAACGAGTCGAGTCTCGACGCGTTGAGGATGCTCAGGGACCTCTACATATGGAAGAAGGACTGGGACGGTGCCCATGACGTAGAGAAGAAGATCAAGAGGTTCGTCAAGACCGATGAAGAGAACAGGCGGCTTCTCGGTATTCGCTACGAGAAGGTGTTTATGCTCTTCAACGAGCGGTTCTCGGCAAATTCGGACAAGATCATCGATGAACTTAAGGAGATCATCAGCGAGGAGAAGCGCTTCATACCGGCCTACATCCTCCTCGGCGAGGCATATAAGAAAACAGGTAAACTGAACGAGGCAGGCAGAGTCTATGGGCGGGGCTACACCAAGACCGGGCATATCGAATTCCTCCTGAAAATGGAGGATCTTTACATAGACAGGGGCGATCCCGGCGTCATTCTCAAGATCTACCGGAGAGTCCTCGATGTCTCTCCCGAAGACCATCTCATATCCTTTCTCTACGCGCGGCTTTGCCTGAGACTTGAAATGATCGATGAGGCAATAGACACCCTCAACACCCTCATTGCCGAAGGTGAAGACTTCAAGGGTCTCCATCGGGCTATGGCAGAGGCCTATATCCATCGCGGCGAACTGGAAAACGCCGTCGAGGAGTTCAGGGGCGCCTTCCCGATGGAACAGCAGGTATACATACCCTTCGTTTGCACGAAATGCCAGGCGATCAAGGAAGAGTGGAGCGACTTCTGCGAGAGCTGTTCCAGCTGGAATACCATAAATGTGAAAAAAGAGGAATTTCTCCACACCGACACGACGGAACTGCGTACGCTTTACGACGAGGCGGAATGGACCAGAGGTGAATCATTATGATGGACGAACTTCTATTATCGAATGACAACAAGGTGATCTTCCTTGTTCTTGACGGGCTCGGAGACATTCCGAA
>DNYO01000254.1 GCA_003506795.1 Deltaproteobacteria bacterium | reverse complement strand
TTGACTGCGCAGCGGGTCTTTTCCACGCCTCTCTGGGTTATGGTGCGCTCAAATTCATCCTCGTCCTTGGCATAAGACTCCTTGCTGCCCGCCTTTATCTTGTAGAGGGGCGGCTGTGCAATGAAAAGGTGCCCTTCAGCGAGAAGATCCGGCATTTGACGGTAGAAAAAAGTAAGCAGCAGTGTCCGTATATGCGAACCGTCCACATCGGCATCCGTCATAATGATGACCTTGTGATAGCGCAGGCGCCCCTTGCTCTCAGGGCCTATCCCGACGGCGAGATACATGTTGCGTATCTCCTGGTTCGTCAGCACCTTCTCCTGCCTGGATTTTTCGACGTTGAGTATTTTGCCTCTCAAGGGCAGTATGGCCTGGGTCTTCCGGTCGCGGCCCTGTTTGGCCGAGCCGCCCGCCGAATCCCCCTCGACAATGTAAAGCTCACATTGTACAGGATCGGTTTCCTGGCAATCGGCAAGCTTTCCGGGCAGAATCCCGTTCTCGATGAGACTTTTGCTCTTTACGAGGTCTTTCGCCTTTTTTGCCGCTTCCCGGGCACGCCGTGCCTCGATGGCCTTGCCTATGATGGCCTTGGCTATGTGGGGGTTTAGTTCCAGATATTCGGCTATTTTCTCATTCAAGAGGGATTCGACAATGCCTTTTATCTCACTATTGCCAAGTTTTGTTTTCGTCTGTCCCTCGAACTGCGGGTTCTGAACCTTGATATTGATTACCGCGACGAGACCTTCTTTAATATCATCGCCGCTCAAGTTTTCCTTGATCTTGCCCTGCATGTTGGCCTGTATGAACCCGTTGACACACCTTGTAAGGGCGCCCCGGAAGCCGGTTACATGTGTCCCGCCTTCCTTCGTGTTCACATTGTTGACAAAGCTGTATATGTTCTCGTTATATCCGTCGTTATATTGAATGGCAACTTCCAGAAGATCCAGAGACTGCCTTGAATTTGAGACGTAGATGGGCTCATCAAAAAGGACCGTTTTGCTCGCATTGAGATACTTTACAAAAGAACGAATCCCGCCTTCATGCTTGAAATCCTGTTTTCTGCCCTTCCTTTCATCGCTGAGGATGATGTGGATGCCGTTGTTGAGAAAGGAGATTTCCCTCATGCGGTGTGCGAGCGTATCGTAGCTGTATTCTGTCGTTTCAAATATGGTGGCATCCGCCTTGAACTTCACCTTGGTGCCGGTACTTTCCGTGTCTCCGATCACGGCCAGGTCGTCCATCCGGTTGCCCTGTTCATAGCGCTGGTAATAGACATTACCCGCTCTTTTCACTTCTATCTCAAGATATTCCGACAGTGCGTTGACGACCGAGAGGCCCACGCCGTGAAGACCGGCTGAGTAGCGGTAAGTGTCCTTGTCGAATTTACCACCGGCGTGCAGCTTCGTGAGAACGACCTCCAGGGCTGACATATTTTCCTCGGCGTGCATGGCAACCGGTATACCCCTGCCGTTGTCTTCGACGGTAACGCTGTTATCGCGATGGATCGTAATTGCTATCCTGTTGCAGTATCCTTCCAGTGCCTCATCAACGCTGTTGTCAACAAGTTCATAGATGAGGTGGTGCAATCCCTCGATATTCGTGTTTCCGATATACATCGACGGGACCTTCCTGACGGCGTCGAGGCCGCCAAGTATTTTTATACTTTCCGCTCCGTATTCACCCATTTGTCATATCCTTATCGGCATTACAATATTCTTGTAGCCCTCCATGTCTTTTGCCTTGAACAAGACGGCACCATAGGCCTTCGGCGCCGCTATGGTTACCTCATCACTTGTGAGGTGGCTTACCACATCAATGAGAAACTTTACGTTGAAGTTCATCGTGGCCTCTTCGCCCTCGTACTTTACAGCGATGACCTCTTTTGCCCGGCCGATGTCCGATTCCGCTTCGATCGTCATGGAATTATTTCCAAAGGTTATCTTCACCGGTTCCGATCTGCCGATGATCGAGGAAACCTTCTTGAGTCCCTTAAATAAGGCCTCTCTGTCCACCTCCGCGATGTTTGTATTGCCTGACGGCAATACATTTTCATAATCCGGAAAATTACCTTCAATTATCCTGGATATGATCTTCATCTTCTCCGTGCTGAACTGGACGTGTTTATCGTCTATCACGATCCTGACATCCTCATTCTCCCCGATCACCCTTTCCACTTCGCTTATAGACCTTTTGGGAATCGTCATGCCCTGGAAAGAGGCAAGACCGTCAATATCTTTCTGATAAAGGGCCATCCGGAAACCATCCGTTCCCACCACAGCCACCCTGCCGTCATGGCCTCTCATGTACATACCCGTGAGAATGTACCGCGTCTCGTCGACGGATACCGCAAATTCCACCTTGTCTATCATTTCGAGAAGAATACTGCCGGGAACTGTAAATTCCTCTTTCCCTGTAATCTCCTTCGTTTCCGGAAACTCCTCGGGATCCTGAAGACTCAAAGATATCTCCGTCATCTTTTGCCTGATGGTCATCACGTTGTCCTCAAAGTCGAACTCTATGTCTTCGTTATCGAGTTCCTTAAGTATCTCAAGAAACTTTCTTCCATGCACAACAACCTTTTTTTCGATATCGGTGACAAAATCTATATACGTGATGGCACTTACTTCCAGGTCTGTGGAATAGACTGTGGTCTTCTCCTTTCCAAAATCAATGAGGATGTTGGAAAGGATAGGCATAAGGGATCGTTTCTCGGTTATTGATACGATTTTGGATATTGGCTGCAGGATTCTGTTCTTATCTAATATTATTTTCATATAGTAACTCCTCATAACAGATAAGTGGTGTTAAAATGTTGAAAACGTTGCAACCAACTAACATCACTGGATTAACTGAATATTGACTCTGTGCAAAAAATGAAGGCTTCTGTTGAATCATGTTGACTTTAATTTCTGAACAATCTTTTCAACAGCACCTTTCAACTCCTTTTTAACATGTAATTCACCATCTATCTTCTTGATTGAATGAATTACCGTGGCGTGATCCTTCCCACCGAACTTTTCTCCAATACTGACGAGTGATGATTCCGTCATCTTTCTCGATAGATACATTGCAACTTGCCGCGGCAGCATAATGGACTTTATGCGCTTGCCGGATTTTATATCCCCGAGGGTAACAGAGAAATGGGAACACACTTCTTTCAGGATCATGTCGATAGTAATTTCCTTGTTCTTTTCCTTGATAATATGGCTCATTGTCCGCTTGACGAGGTCCGTCGTGATCGGGCTGTTGTTGAGAGATGCATAGGCACCGACCCGGATCAGGGTGCCCTCGAGGGAACGGATGGAATCCTCGGAATTTGTGGCGATGAAAAAGGCTACATCGAGAGGCAAATCGATCTTTTCCTGTTCCGCCTTTTTGTTGAGAATGGCGACCTTGGTTTCTATGTCCGGAGACTGTATGTCGGCGACAAGACCCCATTCGAACCGCGATTTGAGACGTTCTTCAAAATTTTCGATGTCCCGGGGGAATTTATCGCTGGTGACAACGATCTGTTTCATATTGTCATAAAGGGTATTGAAGGTGTGAAAGAACTCGGCCTGGGTCCTTTCCTTGCCGGCGATGAACTGGATGTCGTCGATGAGGATGATGTCCATCTTCCGAAACCTGTTTCGGAAATCTTCCATTTTTTCATAGCGTATCGAATTGATAAGTTCGTTCGTAAATGTTTCCGCCGTGATATAGCATATGCGTTCGGGGTTGGTTGTCCCGTGCTTTATGAGAAAGTTGCCGACGGCGTTGAGCAGGTGGGTCTTGCCCAGACCCACGCCCCCGTATATGAAGAGCGGATTATATGTCTTTCCCGGATTGGTCGATACCGCCAGGCAGGCGGCATTTGCAAACTGGTTGCTCGTGCCGACGACGAAGTTTTCGAAGGTATATTTGGGATTGAACTGACTGTAATTTGCGGGCTTGCGGAGAACGACCCTCTTCTTTTCCTCGATTTTCTCGTCCCTGTTCAGAACGTACTCTATCTTTACGTTTTCCTTGGTAACGTCCTTGAGGAGTGCCACAATGATGGATTCAAAGTTCTCCGCCACCCAATCGCGAAAAAAGGCGTTGGGTACCGCGATGCGGCAATTGTCATTCTGAAGGTCGATGAAACTCAAGGGCTCAATCCAGGTTTTGAAGCTATCCTCGCTGACAATCGAGGCAATTTTTGGCTTTATTTGTGAAAGGATATCGGGCATGGTATGGATTTTTTCAACAACTTTTCAACATATGTGGAAAATTAGTAGTACCCCAGAGGTTTGGAATTAACTCAAATGTAACTGAGAAATCTTTCAACGGTAATGTGCCGGATAAAGTATAACCAATTCTACAGGACATTTTTGACCAAGTCAACAACTTTTACGTGCCGCCGTGCGCCAGGCCGCTCCTCGCTCACTGCCCGGGAGACGGCGCACCCCGCACCGGGTGTTTTCCGGAGAAAGGCGGCCCCGGCGGCCCGGCTTACCGGCGCGTTTGCGGTACGGTACTCTTTCTGATACTATTGACCATGCAGACCGGACGGGCCTTAATTATCACCGCATTTTTCCTCTCCCTTTTTTGTTGCAGCACCGTCTTCGCACAGGAGACCATGAAGCAGATTCGGGAACGCATCGCGAGGGAAAAGAAACCCGCCGTTGTGTATCTCTTCATGCCCTCGTGAGCTTACTGTCGGAGAATGGACCGGGATGTCCTGGAAACGAAGGAGATACGGGAAGAGCTTGGCAGGAGCGGGATGTATTTTCGCGTCAACGGGGATACAGCGCCGCGCATCGCCAGCGAGAACAACCTCATGGGTTATCCGACGACGATCCTTCTCGACGAGACGGGAAAGAAGCTCATACAGATTCCCGGTTTTATAGGGAAAAAGGACTTCAAAACGGTCCTCGCCTACCTCACCGGAAAACACTACAAAAAGATGCCGCTGATCGATTTTCTGAAGAAGGAAGGGGCGGGGAGAGGGGGCTAGGGTGCCACCCGAAACCATCCCTACATCAACGATCTGAACCCAACGAGATATCTTTGCCAGTACCTCGATTCGACGGAATCTATGGCCACGCCCCTGGATTTCGAGGCATGAACGAAGTCGGTTCCATTGATCATAATACCGATATGATAGTCGTTCTTGATCTTGAAAAGGACTAGGTCGCCGGGCTGGACGGCACCGCGTGATATCTCGGCCCCGAAACGCCCCTGGGCCTCCGCGGTTTTCGGGACCGAAATCCCTGCCTGCCTGTAGGTGAAGTAGATGAGACCGCTGCAGTCGAAATAGTCAGGCCCCTTGTTGCCGCTGCGGTACTGTTTGCCCTGCTGTGCCAGCGCTATCTGAACGACGTCGCTGCGGGCACCTTCCGGTATGTCGTAGATCTTAACCTTCTTCGGTGCGCAGGAAGGGATGAGAAACATGAGGGAAACACACAGAAGCACTGCGGCGCGCCCGGCAAATCTTTTCATCAGATAACCCCCAGCAAGGATTTAGCTGCACAGAGCTCTTCAATATAGACAGTGCGGCCGGGGAAGTTCGGCGAGCCGCCGTTTATGTTGAATCCAATGGGCAGTCCCACCTCTTCGAACATTCCCCTGTCGCCTTCACCGTCGCCTATCGCGGAGGCCTCATCGAAGGTGAGGCCGAAGCGCTCCAGCGTCTGGCGCACTATGGGGCCCTTCATGTCGTAATCGACATTTATGCATATTTCGCCCGAAAGGATGCCGCCCCTGACGATAAGATCGTTGGAAAAGCACAGGTCGATGGAGAACTCCCGCCTTACCTTATCCACAAGCAGGGAAAGCCCCGTAGAGATAATGACGGTGATCACGCCGGCCGACCTCAAGGACCGGACAAGCTCCCGGGCCCCCGGCTGATAGGGTATTTCGTGCACAACGGACTCGACGCTGTCTATGTCAAGCCCCTTCCACATCAAGGCATCCCTTCTGCAGAATTCATGGTAATCGATCCTGCCCTGCCGGAAGAGCGCCTGATATTTGTCGGCGTTATCCGTCCACAGGGACAAGCGGCGGTGGAGGTATTCCCAGCTGCTTTTGACCGTTGTGAGCGTGCCATCGCAGTCAAGGAAGACTATCTTGGTGGCCATGGGTCTTATATAACATCGGTCATAAAAAAAAGCTATCCCTTAACCGCCGCCGGTGGACTATAATACTAGTTCGGAGGATGTGAGGACAGATGGAAAAGGAAAGAAGCGTTTCGGCGCCGCCCGACTGGGACGAGAGGTATAAAAAAGGGTACTACGACGGGGCCGACGAGCCCCACGATCTCCTCGTAAGTCACGCCGGACTCATTCCTGCGGGAGGGCGCGTCGCCGACATCGCCATGGGACAGGGAAGAGACGCGCTTTACCTTGCATCCCGGGGCCTTCACGTTACGGGGCTCGAGCGCTCATGGGAGGCCCTGAAGCTTGCAGGGGAATCCATGGAGACTCGAGGGCAGTCCATGGATATCGTGCAGGGCGATGCCGAAAGACTGCCTTTCAAAGACGGGTCTTTTCAGGGGGTAATCGTTTTCTATTTCCTGCTCCGCCAGATCGCGCCCGACATCGCGGCAACGCTGGACAGGGGTGGTATACTTATATATGAAACCTTCCTGAAGAGGCAGAATGAGGTGGACAGGCCCAGGAATCCAGCCTTTCTTCTCGATGACGGCGAGCTATTAAGCCTCTTTCCCGGGTTTGAGGTTATCCACCACAACGAAGGCGTGCGCAGGGACAGGGGCAAGATAAGGGCAACGGCCCAGCTGGTCGCGAGAAAGATATGATCGTAGAATGGAACCCCGAAAGGCCGAAGAAAAAGATCACCGAGCTCATCGTGCGGACGATCGAGGAGGGCGGCATTATCGCCTATCCCACGGACACCCACTACGGCATCGGGTGCGACCTCTTCAACATTAAATCAATACGAAGACTCTACGCGATGAAGCGCCTCGACGAAAAGAGGGCGCTCAGCATTATCTGCAGGGATTTAAAGGACATAAGTACCTTTGCGGTGCTCACGGACTTCTCCTTCGATATCGTCAAGTGGTATCTGCCGGGACCTTTTACGTTTGTCCTCAAGGCGAGAAAGATCATACCGAAACTGCTTATGACGGACAGAAAGGAGGTTGGCGTCAGGATACCGGCCCACCCCGTGCCTGTCGGAATTGCCCGGCTCTGCGGCAGGCCGGTCATTAATACAAGCGCGCGGGTCGCCGGGGATGATGTGATGACCGACCCCAGGGTCATTGAAAAGACCTTCGGCGCCGGCCTGGCCCTTATCGTGGACGGGGGGATATTGACGAGCGAGCCGTCGACGGTCGTAAAGCTGACGGATGACGTCGTGGAGCTGTTAAGGAAAGGGAAGGGGGCCCTCGCGGACCGCCTTTCTCCGTAGGTGCTAGAAATGACAACGACAGCCGGGCACACACATGAGACTCGCGTTATACGAAGCTATTCAAATCACAGGCTCCACGCCGAGGTGGGAGCAATTATACGGGAACACTCCGAAAACAAGAACGATATCAGGACGGTGGTGCGTGACGCCATCGCCTGGGACAGGGCGAAAAGCATCGCCGATCTTGGCTGTGGATATGGCTGGTTCGAAGAGGTAATGCCGGCAGGACGAGATCTCATTGTCGGGGTCGATTGCCTCGCTGAGAACGAAGAGCCTTTTCTGGCTGCTGCGAGGGCCAGGGCCGCCGAGGCCTTGTTTCGCATGATGACGCTGCCTGCCCCGACCGGGCTTCCCACGGCGCATTTCGACCTCATCGTGTCCCTCTATTCCCTGTACTTCTTTCCCGGAGCGATTCCCGAAATAGCGAGGCTTCTCAAGCCCGGGGGGGTGTTTGTCTGCCTGACCCACAGTGCCTCGATGCTGGAAGAAGGAGAGCACTACTTTGACTTCAGGAACTTGAGAAAGGTCATCGAGCGGTTTTCCGCCGAGAACGGTGAGGCGCTGTTGAGGCAGCACTTCGCGAAGGTCAACTACATAGACTATCCCAACGCCATAGTCTTTCATCCGGATGATGAGAAATCGCTTGCCACGTACATCGATTTCAAGAGGGAGTTCATCGAAAAAGACGTCGACCCCGCCATCGTCAGGGAAAAAATGGTAGCGGAGCTTAAACGGAAGGGCCAGTTGAGGTTCAACAAGAACGACAGGATATTTGTGGTTGGGAAATGAAAAAGAAGGTTTTTTGTACCCATTGCGGCAAAGAGCTCGGCAGGGATTTTCTGGACGGCAAGCACAGGCAGGTGTGCACCTACTGCGGCACGGTCTATTACGAAAACCCCCTGCCCGTTGCCTCGGTGGTCCTTGCCAATCACGAGCGGGAGATCCTCCTCGTGCGCAGGGCAAAGGAGCCCTTTAAGGATATGTGGTGCTGCCCCATCGGTTTTGCCGAGACGGGAGAGAGCATAGAAGACGCCGCCTTGAGGGAGCTCAAGGAGGAGGCGGGGATCGAAGGAAAGATCGTGCAGCTTCTCGACGTTGGCTCCCACGTGAACCCCCTCTACGGGGAGCTTCTCATAGTCACCTTTGAGGTGGAGAAGACGGGCGGTGTCGAAGCGGGCGGCGACGACGCATCGGAAGCGAGGTATTTCCCGGTGATGAACCTGCCAAAGCTGGCCTTTGACTCGCAGGAAAAGGCGATCGCGAAATTCGTGGAGCTGAAAAAGGACCTCTGGAGCATTCACGACTCCTTCGAGACCTTCGTGGAGAGCACGGTGAAGGACAGGATCGGCTATCCCGTGACACTGCTATCCGATGAGCTTGCAGCCGCGGTACAGGAAAACTCCGAAAAGATCGTCGGTCTCTGGCTCGACGACATAACCACCAACCCGTCGACACGTTCCTACAGGCGTCTCGCAAGGGAAGACCTGCGCGCCAGGGCCATGGTGATCATGGGCCAGTTCGGTGCCTGGCTGAGGAAAGAAAAGAGCGAGGGCGAGTTCACCTCCTTCTACCTGGGTCTCGGGAAAGAGCGCCAGGAGGGCAGGGTGCCCCTTGAAGAGGCCATCAGCTCCCTGAGCCTTCTCAAGAAGCATGTATGGATGTTTACCTATTCATTCGGTGTCTGGGAGAAGGCGGTGGACATTTACCGCATGTTCGAGCTGGGAGAGAGGCTGGTCTACTTCTTTGACAGGGCGGCCTACCAGACGGCGGTGGGGTATGGAAGGAAAGAGACTGGAAATCAGAGATCGGGGACCAGGGACTAGCCCCCATGTTCCTTGACTTGCCGCCACCTTTACGATAACATTTTGAGGTACCCGATAACATTTAGATGAGGTGCAGGATGAAAAAAATCACAAAAATCTCTCTCGGTCTGGCAATACTGGCGCTTTTCGTTCTCGTTCTGCTCCCGGGGGCTTTTGCCCAGAAGAAGGCCCCGGAATCGATGATGCTCAAGCTTGAAGGGGCTAAGCTTCCTCCCGTTCCCTTCTCTCATCCCCTGCATACCGAAAAGGCAAAGATAGAGTGCGTTGAATGTCATCACAAGGACAAGAACCCCAAGGACCCCGGGGGGTGTATGCCCTGCCATGACCTCAAGAACGTGAAGAACGGTGCGATTCCGATCAAAGACGCATACCACAAGAACTGTATAGACTGCCACAAGGAGTCGTCGGCGAAAGGGGTAAAGGCGCCAACCGTGTGTAATGACTGCCACAAGAAGCAATAACGGAAAAGAAAGCGAACCGGCGGCCAGGCCAGGCCCCATCTTCCGTTTTCTTACATCCGTGCGTCTTGCGATCGTGGTTCTGTCGCTTATCGCGGCGACATCCGTCCTGGGAAGCGTTATAAAACAGGGCGGAACGGAAGAGGAATACCTCGCCCTCTACCCCGAAAAGACGTATCATTTCATCAAGCTCTTCGGGCTCGACGATGCCTATCACTCGCCGTGGTTCTATTTTCTCCTGGGAGTTTTCGTCCTTAATCTGGTGTTGTGCACCCTTCAAAGGATAAGACGCCTGGCGAGGGAGAGGGGCGCGGGGAAAAAGAGCGTGCCCGACGTCAAAGCGCTCGCGGCCGGCGGTTCAGGGTTCACGGTGCCGGCAGACAGCCGGGAGGAGATCTTCCGCCGGCTG
>DNYO01000019.1 GCA_003506795.1 Deltaproteobacteria bacterium | reverse complement strand
ATGCTCGACGTCTTCTTCTCCATCCTCGACGTAATCCGCAACATCATGCAGCTCTACCCCGACAACCAGGAATAGAAGAAAAAGGCGGCGGGTCGATGTCGCGCTCAAAGGGGATGTACAAGACCTTTATCCGTTTTGCGTCGATCCCGAACAGCCCGCCCAGGACCTCGAACCCCGTACTTCCATCCTGGCGTGAGAGTTCAAGGAGGAAGGCGAAGCGCATCTTCCAGTCTTCGTCCTCCTCTTCCCTGGTATAAAGGCCATAGAGGAGGCTTGTCATCAGGCGACCTTCCTGCCTGCGCTGTTCGTAGAGGGTGAACAGGGGCTTGATGATCCTTTCAAGACCGCGGCCTCTGAAAGGCAGCAGGGAAGGTGCCAGAAAGACATAGTCGTCATCTTGCGATTTGTATTCGAAGAGCGGCCAGATGTTGATGAAGGTCCTGTCCTCTTCCTCGATATGGCGGTTGATGATGAGAACGCTGCTCTGGTAATAACGTGCGTCTTTAAAATACCATTCTTTCTCGGAGTAAAGTGGAAAGAGGAAATAGGATTTTCTGTCCCTGCCGACGGTTTCATTGGAATAGAAGGGGAAAAAAGAGAAACCTTTCGTTTCCTTGCCCTCCGACGAGGAAAGGAAAGGCCAGAAGTAATTCCACTCCTCCTTGTCTTCGTTGCGCCGATAGCTGAACAAAGGGTAGAGAACCCCCTTTGTTTCGTGCAGCCGGGAAACCGATTGCATGTAGAAAGGCAGAACGAACAAAACATCGATGGGGTTGTCCGTGTCGAGGTTCTTCTCTTCCTTTATCACGAAGGGCCAGAGAAAGAACCGGGTGTTCTTTACGCCCGGTCTCGAACGCGTGCCATAAAGCGGCCAGGCCTTGAAGCCTTCTTCGGCCCCGCTATAAACGGAAAAGAAGGGCCAGGCGATATTCGTCTTCGTGGCCCCCTCATTTTTTGTATAGCTGTAAAGAGGCCAGAGAAAGAAACCCATTTCGTCATTCGTAAAACGCTTCTTCAGCATACCGGCAACGGGGAAAAAACCGCCGTAACTCCCGGCCTCCTTTGAGGTGCCGTAGAAGAACAGAAGGAAGGCCGTATTGCTTGCCTCTTCGGACCGTTGCGCCATGTAGATGGGAATGAAATAGGACTTCTTCGGGGAGGACTTGCCGAGGGGAAAAAGGTAGTTATATGTGCCGCCCTCTTCGGAATCATAGGAGAACAGAAGAGGCCTGAAAACAAAGTGGCGCTCGTCGTTCTCTTCGTCGTAGGAGACAAGGGGCCCAAGGAACCGCTTTTCCTCGCCAAGTTCCCAGGAAACCGGCCAGACGGCCCGGAGGCTGCACGGAAACAGGGCCGACAGGAAAAGAAGAAGCCCGCACAGGAAAAGCGGCTTGAACGGCCCGAATCGCTTGAGGGTTGAAGGCAAAGAACTTTCCTTACACTAAAAAAATATCCCGAATATTGTCCCGAGCACCGTAACCGGGGTCATCTCCTGCAGGCCTTCGGCGCCCTTCTGGACCTTCTTCATCGCTTTTTCGGTTTCGTTATACAGACTGTCGTCCTTTGCCAGCTTACCCAGTGTACCCTCTCCCTTTTTGAGACCGTCGGTAAATTCCTTGATACCCGCTACGGCCTCTTTCGTTTCATCATAGAGCGCCTCATCCTTCGCCAGCTTGCCGAGGGCGCCTTTGCCCTGCTCGATGTCTTTCGAGACGGCCTTCAATGACGACACCGTTTCCCTGGCGTCGTTGTATAGAGTATCGTCCTTTACCAGTTTTCCCAGCGTACCCTTGCCCTTCTCAATATCGCTTGAGATCTTTTTGAATTCGCTGCTGACCACCTCGATATTGGCAAGGCTTTTCTTGATGGCCTCTTTTTCCGGTTCGCCCAGGAGCCCCTTGAAATCCTTCATGGTATCGCCGAAATTTTTGGCGGCCGTGCCGACCTCGGCAAACACCTGGTTGAGATCCGGCGGCGTTACCACATCCTGTATCCGGTCACCCGCGGCAAGGTACTGCACGGCCTTCCCCGGAATGATCTCGATATACTTGTCGCCAAGAACACCCTGGGTCTTGATGCTTACCTTGCTGTCGGCCGGAACGGGCACTCCTTTCCTGATGTGGAGCGATATCAGCGCCTTGTATCCCTCAAGCTTGATCCTGTCAACCTTGCCCACCTCGACACCGGCGATCTGGACCGGGGTGCGCGGGTCAAGACCTCCGGCATTTTCGACGGTCACGTACAGAAGATATCCCTGTTCCCGAAAACCCCCGAGGCTTCCTATCCTGAAAGACATGTAGAGGAGGACGAGGATTGCCGCCAGAACGAGGATACCCACCTTCAATTCCGGGGTCACTTGTCTATTCATGATTACCTCCTGTGAAGCCAGGTATTTTTGTCGCGTTCAAGAACTCCCGGGTTTCTTCGCGTGTGCTGGAGCGGATCTCCAGAGGGGTCCCGTGTTCTATGATCCGGCCGTCATAAAGCATTGCCACCTTGTCGGCGATCCGGAACATGCCGAGAATGTCATGGCTGATGACGATATATGTCTTCCTGAGGTTAAGCTGGGTTTCCTTGATGAGGTCGAGGATAGTAAGGGATATGATGGGATCGAGAGCACTCGTCGGTTCGTCGAAGAGGATCATGTCGGGATCGAGAACCAGCGCCCGGGCGAGCCCGACCCGTTTCTTCATGCCACCCGACAACTCACCGGGCATCTTTTCGGCAAAACCGGAAAGCCCGACCTGTGACAATCTTTCACCTACGACTTGTTCTATCTCTTTTTCCGTCAGATGGGTGTGCTCCCTTAAGGGGAAAGCCACATTTTCATAGACGTTCATGGAGTCGAAGAGCGCCGCCTCCTGGAAAAGCATGCCGAATTTCTTCCTCACTGCATTGAGCTCTTTTTCCCTGAGATGTGTGATCTCGGTACCATCGATCCATATCTCGCCGCTGTCGGGCTTGAGAAGGCCGATGATGTGCTTGAGAAGAACGCTCTTGCCGCCGCCGCTCTTGCCGATGATAACGGTGATCTTCCCTGTCTCCACCTCCAGATCGATCCCGTCGAGGACCTTCTGGGATCCGAAGCTCTTGTGAAGATCTCTTATGGTAACGGCAATGGCATCCATTGTCAGAACATGAGGGACGTGAGCACGTAGTCCGCGACAAGGATCGTGAGGCTCGATGCCACCACCGCCTCCGTTGTCGCCCTTCCCACTCCCTCGGCCCCTCCCCTGCTATTAAATCCCTTGTAACAGCATATCACGCTCATGATGATGCCGAACACCGCCGCCTTGATGAGACCGTTATAGATATCCTGGAACTGGAGGACTTTTTCGATCCTGTTGACAAAGGCCCCTTCATTGATCCCGAGAAGCTTGACACCGACAAGGTATCCGCCGATGATACCCACGAAATTCGAGATCGACGCGAGAACCGGAAGCATGAGGAAAGAGGCGATCATGCGAGGCGTGACGAGGTACTTGACGGGATCGAGGGCCATTACCCTTAATGCATCGATCTGTTCCGTGACCCGCATGGTGGCAAGCTCGGCGGTCATGGCCGATCCGGCGCGCCCCGTCACCATGAGGCTCGTCAGCACCGGGCCCAGTTCACGGGTCATGCTCAAAGCCACAATGGCCCCCACTACCCCCTCAGCGCCGAACTTTCTGAAACCGTAGGAAGATTGCAGGGCCAGGACCATCCCGGTAAACAGGCCCGTAATGACGACGACGAGGAGCGAGTTGACCCCGATGAATTCCATCTGTTTGAAGATATAGTTTACCTTGAAGGGCCTTTTAAAACCCAGATACAGGGCCCTGGCAAAAAGAGTGCCGATGCCGCCAAGAAGATCGAGTACCACGAGGAACGGTCGGACAGAGTCTCGGGCGAGCCCCCTAAACATAGGTCCTCACAACTCTCCTGGAAATCTTGCACAATAT
>DNYO01000045.1 GCA_003506795.1 Deltaproteobacteria bacterium | reverse complement strand
GGGCCGTAGCACTCGATCATCGATGTCCCGGAAGAACGCCATACCATGCCTCCCGCGATCCCTCCCCTTGGGTCCCTGGCGATGAGCACCCCATATTCCCCGCTCTGAACCATGTCCACAACCTTGCCGGGATAGCGAAAATCCTGCGGGTAGACAAAAGAGTCATACCCGCCGGCGATAGACCGGACAAAAACCTTGACCTCCTCCGCATCGGGGCTGTCTAAGGTAACGCCCTCCGCCCGGGGAACCTCTTCGCTCCTCCACGGCTCGGCCGCCGGGTATGTCTTCTCCTTTATGAGGGCAAAACCCGTCCCCTCCATGGCGTTGTGGAAAATGGACATCCTGTCCACAGAGCGTGCGGCTATGAGCAGGCCCATTTCCTCGAGCCCCTCCTCGTCGGGAGATACATTCGCGGTGAGGTTGAAGGCGCGGGGGTCGAAATCGATGCCCTCAAAGGCAAACGTGAGGAGGGCATAGTAGAAACCGTTGACCATGGTAATCGTGACCTGCCTCGGGTCCTTCGTCATCCTGCAGAGGTAAGCAAACACCTCTTCCGAGGCCAGTGTCAGCTTGAGCGCATCCGCGTCTTGAAGGCCGAAGATCCGTGAGGACGATTCCGAGAGGGACAGAACGAGAGGGAGGAACTTGATGTCTGTCTCGACAGAAAGCGTGATATCTGTTTTCCGGTCCTGCATTTTCACCCCCGACGGCATTCTCTTCTGACGATTTTACAACGACCTTATGGTTTATATCAGGAATGCACCTTTACTTCAACTGCTTGATGGTACCAGCCCCGTTCGCACCACCCGTTTCCTATTTGGAACCAATTCTGCTACAATGAGGCCGATGGCAACTCCTTTTCTGCCCATGACAGGCGACGAAATACGAAAGCGCGGCTGGAACGGTCTCGATGTTATCCTCATAACGGGTGATGCATACGTGGACCATCCATCCTACGGGACCGCCGTCATCGGCCGTATCCTCGAAGCCCGGGGCCTCAGCGTAGGCGTCATCGCCCAGCCGGACTTCAGAAGCGCTGAAGCTTTCAGGCGCCTTGGCAAGCCTCGCCTTTTCTTCGGAATCACCGCCGGCAATATGGATTCAATGGTAGCCAATTACACGGCACACAAGCGGCCGCGCAAAACCGACGACTATTCACCGGGAGGAAGCGCGGGACTGCGCCCCGATCACGCGGCCGTCGTCTACGCCAACCGGGCCCGCGAGGCCTTCAAGGACGTGCCCATCGTGCTGGGGGGTATTGAGGCCAGTTTGCGCCGCTTTGCCCACTACGACTGGTGGGGCGACGAGGTGCGGCGCTCCATCCTTCTCGACAGCCGGGCTGATATCCTCGTATACGGCATGGGCGAAACACAGGTTCTCGAGATCGCGCGCAGGATCGCAGCGGGCGAGTCGCCCCGCGGGATCGAGGGAACAGCCGTCGTGACGGGGGAATTCACCAGGGGCGATCCTGACAGCATCGAGATCCCTTCCTATGAAGAGGTAAGCTCCGACCCCGACAAATTCAATGAAGCCTTCCGGACCATTCTGGAAAACCAGGATCCCGTCAGGGGGAAAACGATAGTGCAGAAGCATGCCAACCGGTACGTCATCCAGTACCCTCCCGCACCTGTCCTCAAGACCAGGGACCTTGACGCCGTATACGACCTTCCCTATGCGAAAAACTGGCATCCGTCCTACGACAAGGCCGGAGGCGTCCCCGGGTTTGAAACGGTGCGCTTCTCCATTATCTCCCACAGGGGGTGTCCCGGTGAATGTTCGTTCTGCGGCCTTTCGCTCCACCAGGGAAGGATCGTCCAGTCACGGAGCGAGTCCTCCATACTGAAAGAGGCCGCTGCGCTCACCGAAAGAAAGGATTTTCACGGCACGATCACCGATGTCGGCGGCCCCACGGCCAATCTCTACGGGGCCGTCTGTGCAAAATGGCAACAGTCCGGTGCCTGCCTCACACGCCGCTGTCTTGTACCGGCGCCATGCAGGAATCTGGACCCCGGGTATCGCAAGAGCCTGTCCCTTTACAGCAAGCTCCTCGCCCTGCCCCGGGTGAAACACGTCTTCATCGAGAGCGGGTTCCGTCACGACCTCCTCGTCGATGAAAAGGCCCGCGACTACCTCGAAGCCGTTTGCCGGAACCATGTGAGCGGCCGAATGAAGGTAGCCCCGGAACATTCCTCGGGACACGTGCTGGCGTTGATGCACAAGCCGGCCTTCGGCGTATACAAACAGTTCCTGACTCTGTACCGCTCAACGTGCAGGGAAATCGGAAAAGACCAGTATCTCGTCAATTACTTCATCAGCGCTCATCCCGGTTGCACGCTCGAAGATGCACTTTCTCTTGCCTTGAAGCTGCAGGAGTTGGGAATCCACCCGGAGCAGATCCAGGACTTCATGCCCCTGCCGATGACCCTTTCCGGCACCATTTATCACACGGAAAAGGACCCCTTCACCGGAAAAAAGATCTACGTCGCCAAAAGCTTCCGGGAACGCAAGATGCACCGCGCCCTCATCCAGTACAAAAACCCGAAAAACGCGCCCCTTGTCGTGGAGGCCCTGAAACTACTCAAGAAAGAACATCTATTGTCTAAGCTTCTGCCGGGACGAAAGTAGAAAATCGGGTAAATCTGCAATTTACGCGTTCAGATGGAAATTAAGCGGTCTTTCGATCGAATACCTTCACTTCAGCTTCGATGCGTCCTTTGAGCTTCTCCTTTTCGACCTCAAGGTCATAGCGTGACTGGAGGTTGAGCCAGAACCGCTCCGAGAGGCCGAAATACCTGGAGAGCCTGAGGGCTGTGTCGGCGGTTATTGAGCGCTTGCCCTGGACGATCTCGTTGATACGCCGGGCGGGAACGCTTATATCCTTTGCCAATCTGTACTGGCTTATTTTCAGGGGTGTCAGAAATTCCTCGGCGAGGATCTCTCCGGGATGTATCGGGTCCATCGTTTTGACGGCCATGGTGTCCTCCTCAGTGGTAGTCAACGATCTCTACCTCGTGAGCATCCGAACCGTGCCAGACAAAGCATATGCGCCATTGATCGTTGATCCGGATGCTGTACTGTCCCCGACGGTCGCCCCCGAGCTTTTCAAGCAGGTTACCCGGCGGGATTTTCAGATCATTGAGCCGCTCGGCAGCGTCCAGTATCAGGAGCTTCCTGAGAGCCTTTCGCTGGATGTCGACCGAGAATTTCGATACGTACTGTCTCGTGAAAATCCTTTCCGTGTGACCGCATCGAAAGGTCTTGATCATTGATGACATAATAACGCTACACGTTATTGTTGTCAAGCGTTACTAGCCCGGCAGACGTTGGGGAATATAGCGTCCTATGCCAACCGGCCCGTTCTTTCAGGAAACCAGTCGATTTCAGCCAGCTCTCAGAAACCGTCGATCAGCTCGGCCTCTACTGGCTGATCCCGAACGAACCATCGCCCCTCTTTTGGTTGCCTTGGATCATGTTTCGTTGTATGATAGCAAAAAAAATCCCAGGGGGAATTGGTCTTCTGATGTTACAGAGAACTTCAGGCAGTCGGTGTGCATTTGCCCTTTCCATTTTTTTGCTCGCACTTCCTTTCCTTTTCCCTTTCAATGCCGAGGCGGCCCGCCGGCAATCCCTTCATGCTGGAAAGGATGTCAAGGGAATTACCTTTGAGGAATTCTGGGCGAGAACTCATGAAGAAGCAACGAAGTGGGCGGGAAGTCACTTCAGGGTGCGAAGGGTAATCTCCATCCCGGTAGTCGGTTTCGATGGCCGCAACGGCCGCTCCCCCGTTTGGGAGGCGCAGATCATCCGCTGCGACAGGGCGCAATCCGTCGATGAGACGGAGAGTGTGACAAACTCATGCAGGGGAAGGTCGATTGTCGTTCGCATGGTCGAGGCGGGAGTCACAGGCACCGCCGCCGGAGTGAACGTCTCGAAGGAAAGGCACTTCCGCGGGTTTTCCGTCCCCGTCGAGAGGGTGGTCATCAGCCCGCAGCGCGCCGAAGAAACAGCCAATAACCACAGACAATACCGCCCGGCGGAAATAGACGGCTATGCCTACGAGCTCAAGTACGATCAGCGCAGGGACATCCCTGTCTGGGTCATCAAGAGAGCCTGCGGATACAAAGGCAAGTCAGAAGGGCGCTGTCAACCGGGCGATTACTGGATCGTCAAGGTCGATGCGGAATCAGGGGAAGTGGTCAGGTAAAGGGCAACGGGTAAGAAACGTATGCAGATAACATTATCGCCGATAGGCAAAGATGACTACAAGGCCGTGATGGAGATATTCAATTATTATATCGAGAATACTTTTGCCGCCTATCCCGAGGAGAAGCTGCCCGATGAATTCGTCGAAGCGCTTCTCATAATGAGCCACGGATATCCCACCGTTGTCGCAAAAACCGATGAGGGTGTTGTGACCGGTTTCGGGCTCTTAAGGCCCTACAATCCCCTGCCCGCCTTCTTCAAGACCGCCGAGATCACCTATTTCCTCAAACCGGGATTCGCCGGTCAGGGCATAGGCAAGGCCATCCTCGATTACCTCCTCGACACCGGAAAAGAGCTGGGAATCAACGCGGTCCTGGCAAACGTGTCGTCCCTCAACGAAGAAAGCATCCGTTTCCATCTCAAGAACGGCTTCTCCGAATGCGGCCGCTTCAGGGAAATAGGCCAGAAGAAGGGCCAGGTTTTTGACGTACTCTATTTTCAAAAGCTGCTCTAAAGACAGTAAAGAGTAAGGAGTCGAAAGGAACATAAAAACGTAAAGCCTTTGTGGAGGCTAGATGACAGTTGCAGGTGCCTCGCGTAGTTCCTCCTAATCCACAATCTCTCCTGGTTTCCGGCCTGCGCCGGAATGACG
>DNYO01000113.1 GCA_003506795.1 Deltaproteobacteria bacterium | reverse complement strand
ATTGAGATAGGTGTTATAGTATTCAAGGGATATCTTGACAACCAATTTGAGGTTCGACATGACCAGCTTCTGCGCGGCGTCCCTGTCCTTATCCTCAAAGACCTTTCTGGCTACTTCGAACTCCTGTTCCCGAGTCAGGACGCTGTACCGCGACACCTCCGAAAGATATTTTCTCAGAGGATCGAACGTGGTGGGTAGAGAGCTGTCTTCGACTCGTGAACGTGCCGGCTGTTTTTCGAGAGTCTTGTCTTTGTCCATGACCCGTGCCTCTATTCGCCCCTTCCCCGGACCTCAATAAGTTGGCTCACGATACTCACCGCGATTTCCTGCGGTGTTTCTGCGTGGATGGAAAGACCGATCGGGGCATAGACTTTCGCGATAGCATCCTCGGCAAACCCCGATTGCCGCATCAGATCAAATATCATCTTTACCTTTCTCTTGCTCCCTATCATGCCGACGTACCGTGTATCCCTGGATAGGGCCGAGCGCAAAACCTCCGCGTCATGTGAATGGCCCCTCGTAACGATCACCACGAATTCATTTCCCGTGAACGAAAGGGAAGAAAAAGCTTTCACAAAATCTTCGACAATGATCTCATCCGCCTCGGGAAAGCGCTGCGGATTGGCAAATTCTTCCCTGTCATCGATGACAACAACCGAAAAATCCACCATGCCGGCAATCTTCGCAATGTACTGAGAAACGTGGCCGGCCCCGAAAACATAAAGCCGGGCTCGATTGAAGACGGGTTCAACAATGAAGGCCCCGTCTGCCACAATTACGGGCCTTCTTTCGGCAAGAAGGTCAAAGTAATGCGCGGCGGCAGTTTCATCGATGGGGTCGCCGGTGATGGTAAGCGTATCCTCGATGAGGGTCTTTGTGAAGACCTCCCCGAGCGCCGTCACCACAACGCCTGTCCTACCCTTTCGCTCCATTTCCCCAAGACGTCCATACAACCCGAGGTGCGCTGTCCTGACAGGCTCGAGGAGGACATCGACATTACCGCCGCAGAGCATTCCCTGCGCTTCGACGGTTTTGGCGTCCATTCTTATATGAAGGATCTCCGCCTTGTTCTCGTTTACTCTTTCAATTGCCGCTCTTTGAACGTCGAGTTCGAGCATTCCTCCACCGACGGTCCCATACGACCGTCCGTTCTCATCCACGTACATCCTGGCGCCGACGTCCCTCGGCGCCGAACCGGTGCGGCCTATCACGGTAGCGAGTACTCCCTTTCCGCCTGCATCGAGATTTTCTTTGATGGTATGATATATGTTCATCTCTGTTCTTTTTCCTTTATATCACTCTTTACCGCTTTCCGTTATATTCGTGAAGTATCGCCTCAAGGACACCTCCTCCGATGGCTCGGGCCTTGTCGGAGATAGTGTGGCAATATTCTTTCTTCGCCCGGGGATCCACGTCGCCGACCTTCTCCGCCTTATCGACGTCCATCTCGCGGATCAGCCCGCGGAGCAATCCGTCAAAAGGCGCATAGACCGGAGAATCCCCCACATAGAGTACAAGATCCCCCTGTTTTACGTCGTCGCCGATGCCGCGCACATGCTTGACCGGTCCAGCCTGAGGGGCTCGCAGCACTCTTTCTTTTCCCACGCCCTTCATCTCGCCCGGTGTTCCCGTATAGGGCTCCGCCGACCCGTCATAGATCACGCGCCCAAGATCGTGCCCCCGGTTGCTTTCCACCACGGCATGAACATCGCGGGGCGCAACAAAATCGGGGCCCACACCTATAACGAAGGGAGCCTCGTCCTTTCCCGTTCCGAGGTTACGTTTGGCCATAACGGCATCGATTACGATATCAGGAGAAAGAATGCCTGTCGTCTTCCACGCGGGGTCGACGATAACGGCAATCCGGCCAGTCTCCCAGATTGAGGTTATTTCGGAGACGTCCCCGGCAAGGCGGGCGCTCACATCTTCAACGTCGGCGGTTCCATCATGCACTGCCTCGCAAAAGGAGACAAACCTCCTTACACACAAGGGTCTTTCCATCTCCAGCATGGCGATGCGCCGGATGCCTGCCCTGTAAAGCCTGTGGGCAATGCCGGATGCCATCTCTCCGGCCCCTTTTACGACAACTGACAAACCGGTAAGGGTTTCATCGGACACTTTCGTCGACCTCCTTGAGGCTACAATCCTTTTCCAAAATAACAGGCGGGATAGCGGCACACATCGCAGTGCATGCAGAGTCCACCGTAAGCAAGTTTCGCCACGTCAGCCTTCGTGACCTTTTCTCCGGCAAGTAACCTCACAAGTATAATGTCGAGTGCCGTATATTTATTGAAATAGACGCATGCCGGCGCGCCAAGAATGTACTTTCCGTCGAGTCTCGCCAGGAGAAACATCGCCCCGGGAGCGACAGGCGTCCCGTAGAAAAGGGTCTTCGCTCCCGTCGCCTCGATGCCTTCCCGCGTGACGTCATCGGGGTCAACGGAAAGTCCGGCCGTTGTTATCACCATGTCGGCCCCTTTCTCAAAAAGCCCTAATATGGCGTCTTTAATCATATCGATTTCGTCGGTAACTACGGCCTTGCCCGTGATACCGGCGCCGTAGTTCGTAAGCTTGTTCTCCACGATATGGGAACTGTCGGGGATTCTTCCTTCATAAACCTCGCTGCCCGTAACAACTATCCCGACGGAAGTGTGCCTGAAGGGTGCGATACTTAACAGCTTCTTTCTACCCCAACCTTTCTCGACGCGCACAAGCGCCTTCTCATCTATATAGAGGGGTATTATCCGGGCGGATGCAATTCTGTCCCCCGCCTTGACGGGGTAGCGGTTCGGCAGCGTACTCACAAGAACATCTTTTACCCGGTTCAATTCATAAAGGGCCTCGGGATTGACCTTAAACAGTCCGTCGACCGTGCTCGTGATCATGACCTTGCCCTCTTTCGGGGCCGTTAATTCCATATGTTTGCCAAGGATCGCCCGCGCAATACGCAGACCAGCCTCGTCTTCATGAACACCTTCAATCGCGTGGTCGAAAACATACAGATGTCTCTTGCCCAGATCGAGGAACCTTTCAATGTCCGCCGCCTCAATGATTTTTCCCTTTTGGAAAGCCACGCCTTTCTTCTTGCCGGGTATAATCTCGGTGATATCGTGGGCAAGTATCATGCCCGTTGCGTCCTCAACCCTGACCTTTTTCAACTCTGTATCCTCGTTTTCGCAGAATTTCGATGTCTTCCGGGGTATCGATATCGAAAAGGATGCCTTCGTCCCCTTCTATAAATAGCACATCTGTACTGTACTTTTCTATAACTTCGCGGAGGCCCTTGTCGCCGTCCAGGCCCTCCATCTCTTTCCGGTAGGGATCGAGCCTCATCAATACAGGATGACCCTTCATGCCCTGATAGACGGGAATGATGATGCTCTTTTGCGTTTTATGGTATTGTTCAAGCATGCCTGACAACAATTCCTTCCTGACGAATGGTTTGTCTCCCAGATGAAAAAACACTGCTTCCGCGTCCCTTATCCAGGGAAGGGACGCCTTGACCGAGGTTGACATTCCCTGTTGATGATCCTTGTTGCGGATTACCCTGACGTTCAATCCGTCAAGCACCGAGGCGACGGGCGATATGTCGCTGCCGGCCACCACGATCACCTCCCCCAAAGCCGCCTCTGCGAAAGGAGCGACCGCTCTGCGGATTACCGCCTCTGAATCGATCCTCACGGTGAGCTTATTGAAACCAAGTCTCCTGGAAACCCCCGCGGCGAGAATTACGGTACAGATTGTGCTCATATGATCGAAACGCCCGTAGTGTACAATAATCTCAACCTTCGCCCACGGTCTTCAAAAGACCCTCGATGAGCCTGTCAACATCAACACCGTGAACCCGTGCTCCCTGCTCGATACTCTCGAAAAGCGCAGCCTCGCATCCGACACAACCAAGGCCGAACTCTTTAAAAACCCTCTCAGTTTCCGGATATTTCGCAAGGA
>DNYO01000024.1 GCA_003506795.1 Deltaproteobacteria bacterium | reverse complement strand
ACGGACAAGCCCCTGTGGAAGATATTTTCCACACTCAAGAAGCTGACGCCGCCTTTCATTCAATTTCACGATCTTCCACTGAACAAGCTCCATGGGGTGGTCACCCGGGTTGAAATGTAAAACCATCCGGGAGAAGACATAAACCCCGGAAGCCGGGCGGGAGGAACCGCGTTTTTCGGCTATATCTGTTGCAATCTCCCGCGATAATGTATAACATGTCATCCATCAGGCGTATTCCATGTCAAAAAACCCTTTCATCACTTTGCGGCTTTATCTTGCCAGGCGGCTGACTCCGGCACGCACGTTTATTCTCGGGTTCATCTTTGTCATCCTCCTCGGCACGGTACTGCTTTATCTGCCCTCGAGTTCTTCCCAGGGACGACTGAGCCTCGTTGATGCCCTCTTTACCTCCACGTCGGCGGTGTGCATAACGGGTCTTGCCGTGATCGACATAGGCAAGGACCTGTCCCTTTACGGTCAGNNGTCTTGTTATATACCGTTATCATTGAAGCGACAGGAACGGCGCTGCTCTTCCTGTTTTTTTTCGGGGATGCCGAAATCGGTTCCGTCCTGTGGCGAGCTCTCTACCACGCCGTATCCGCTTTCAACAATTGCGGATACTCAATCTTTTCCGACAGCTTGATGTCATATCGTGACCACCCGGGGGTTAACCTCACAATAATCCTGCTCATCATCGTCGGCGGAATCGGATTTGTCGTCATTCATGAAGTCGTCGACCGTTTCAAGGGCCGGAAGAAGAGGCTTTCGATCCATTCGAAGATTGTCATAATTACTACCTGCATTCTCATTGCAGCGGGGACTATACTTATCTACGCCCTCGAAAGGAACCACCTGATGAAGGATCTCACTGTCCTGTCACGTTTTCTCGTTGCCTTCTTCCAATCGGTCACCGCGAGGACCTGCGGTTTTAATACCGTCGATGTAGGCACACTCACCAACGACAGCATCCTGATAATCATAATCCTCATGTTCATCGGGGCCTCTCCTGGTTCCACGGGCGGAGGAGTGAAGACTACAAGCGGCGCCATACTTTTCCTGCTGATCTGGAACCGCCTCAAGGGAAGTCAACACGTCAACGTATTCAACAGGACCATCCCCCAGGAAACGGTCACGAAAACGATCTCCATCATCTTCGCCTCGGCCTTTTCGATAGTGCTCATCACCTCGGTCCTCCTTTTTACCCAGTCATCCGCATTGCCGCCGGACAGGAGCCGCCATTTCTTTCTGGAATATCTCTTTGAGGCGGTTTCGGCCTTCGGGACGGTTGGCCTCTCCATGGGCGTCACGCCCCAGATGAACGTTACACAAAAGATCGCCACCATTCTACTCATGTTCGCAGGGCGCGTCGGTCCCCTTACGCTGGCCCTCGCGTTGACCCTGGCATCACGCAAGAAAAGCATCGCCTACGCCGAAGAAACGGTGATGGTCGGGTAAGGAGAAAATAGTATGAAAAGGGTTGTCGTTATTGGTATCGGGATCTTCGGTTTCAACCTGGTCAAGGAACTTTACGAAAGCGGCATCGAGGTCATTGCCATCGACAAGAACAAAGAGGTGGTGCAGGAGATAGCGGATTTCGCCACAAAGGCGATCGTAAGCGACGGTCTGGACAGAAACATAATTGAATCCCTGAGCCTGAGGGAAAACGACGTGGTCGTTGTCTCCTTCGGCGAGGATCTGGCGGCAAGCACCCTGATTACACTCCATCTGAAGCAACTCAGGATCAGGAATATCATAGTAAAGGCCCCGAACACGGAATATAAACAAGTCCTGGAGAGCGTGGGCGCCACGGAAGTCATCATCCCGGAAAAGGAGATGGCAAACAAGGTCGCGAAAAGCATCGTATCCCCGAATATCCTCGATTACATTCCCCTGGCTGAGGATTACATTATCGGTGAGATTGCCGCTCCGTCAAACTTTCAGGGCAAAACCCTCGCGGAAGTCCACCTCAGGAGCCGGTATAATATCAATGTCATTGCCATCAGAGATACATTGACGGATACGGTCAGGATGGTGCCTCCCAACTATGTTATAAAGGACAGCGAGATCCTTATCGTGATCGGCAAGTCGAAAGACATCGACAGAATCCAGTAGCCCGCCTTCGGAAAATAGGTCTTTTCAATCCCGCCTTTCACAGGTGGCAGAAAGACCGAAAAAACTTGACACACAGTACCCCATCCGTGTAACAATAGTTCCACACTAACATCTGGCCAGCCAGACACCCCCCTGTCGGCTGATACGGCATAACCTTTTAGACAAAATGAGGAAGGAACTGGTATGTTATCGCTTGTAGATAAAATAGTTTCGCTGGAAAAAGAGGCTGATAGCATTGTAGATGAGGCACATACCCGTTCCAAAAGTATCCTCAAATCCGCAGATGAAGACTTTGCCCTGTACCGTGACCGGATGACCGCCGATATCGAGGCACGTCTCGCCCGATTTAAGGCGGAAACAGAAAAGCACTTCGAAGAGTCTCTTGCCAGGGCGTCACAGAAACACGCAGAAAGGCTGCGCGCTCTAAGTGGATTGGGGGAAGAATTTACGGTCCTCCAGGTAAACAAGATCCTCGACAGATTTCACAACTGGTAGACAATGGCGATTGATCCGATCAAGAAGCTGACAATCTTAAGCCCGAGACACAGCAGTAAGCGGCTCATGCGCACCGTCAGCGCTCTTGGTATCATTCACGTCATCGACGCCGGCGAACAGCTCGAAGACAAAGCCCTCCACATGCGAATAAAAAGCACCTCAACGGAAGATGTTGATGATGTGCTGCGCAAGATCGAGGCTCTCCTCAGTCTCCTCAAGGCCTACGCACCCGAAGAACAAGGGTTCTTCCAGGGGCTCACGCCCGTCCCCCAGATAATCGACAGGGAGGAACTCAGGAACGCAACGGAGAATTACGATCTGGAGGGAAGATCCCGGCTGGCGAGCGAACTCGATGAGATTCTAAGGCGCAGCGAACGGGCAAAGACCGACATAGAAAACCGTCTTGCCGCACTCATGCCCCTTGTCGATCTTCCGTTCACGATGGAAGATTTCCACCGTCCCCGCAGGACGCGCCTTCTTATCGGCTATCTTCCCCGAAAACACCTGGAACATCTGGGCAGACCGGTCTCACCGTGGCAGGATATCGCCTGGGAGATCATCGACAGCGAGGCGGCATCAGATAGCGCGGCCCCTGCTGACCCCAAAATGGCGAAAACTATCAAGGAAAATGCCAGAGTGCTTGTTGCCGTCCTTAAGGATGATATCGATGAGGTGAAGAACGCCCTCTCCCGGCTTTCCTTCGTCGAGATAAATCTTCCGGACTTTTCGGAAACGATAGGCGACCATGTGAAAGGGCTTCAGGAAGACCTTTCACAGCTTTCCGCCACAATAGCAGAGACAATTGCGAAGGTGGAGACCCTTGCGCCGGAGCGCCGTACGCTGATAACCCTCAAGGCATTCTGGACCGCGAACAGGAACGAGCGCCTCGCACTGACAAAAACGCTGGGCGGGAAATGGGTGCACCTTCTCACGGGATACATACGAACACGGGACGTTGACCGGCTCCAAACGACGTTCGCGAAAGAGTTTCCCGAATCTGTCATTGTCCTTGAGGACCCGGCACCCGACGAGGATGTTCCGGTAAGCCTCGCCCTGACGAAAGCCATGCGCCCGCTCTCCCTGCTCGTAGAGATGTTCGGATTGCCGCCATACCGAAGCTTCGACCCGACGCCGTACCTTCACGTCAATTTCTATCTCTTCTTCGGCATCTGCTTTTCCGATGTGGGTTATGGCCTGATGCTCATAGCCACCTCCCTTTATCTTATACGAAAAACGAAACAGTACCAGGGAGTGGCCGATTTTGGCCGTATCCTTCTCATGGGAGGGATAAGCACCGTCATTTTCGGGGCTCTGCTGGGTTCATGGTTTGGAGATCTCTACCAACCTAAATATCTTGGAGAGAACAACCCGCTTCTGCGCCTTCAGTCGATCTTCGCGGTTCTCGACCCGGTAAGCAAGACGATCCACGCCCTCCTCATTGCCCTTTTCATCGGCGTTCTCAACCAGTTTTTCGGGATCGGGCTCAGAATGTACGGTTCACTCAGGACGGGCGACTGGAAAAGTGCGCTTTTTGACGGCTTCTTCTGGTTTCTGACGCTTCCCGGTCTGCTCATACTTGTAAGCAAGCTCTTTGTCACCACGCCGCCGCCCCTGTATCAAACGGGCGTTGCATTGTTCGGTGCGGGGGCGCTGGGGCTCATCCTTACCCAGGGGCGTGACCAGAAGAAACCCGTGGCGAGGATCCTGAGCGGAATGGTCAGCCTCTACGGGATCGTGGGAAGCTATGGCATTACAGCCTTTATCGGCGACGTTCTGTCCTATTGCAGGCTGCTCGCCCTCGGGCTAACCACATCCATAGTCGGCACTACCTTCAATATGCTCGGCGGTCTCATGAAAGACATTCCCTACGTCGGGCTGTTGCTTTTCATTCTCATCGTCGTTGCAGGCCATCTCTTCAACTTCGTCATCAGCCTCCTTGGCGCCTTCGTCCACTCCATGCGTCTCATATTCGTGGAGTTTTTCGGGAGATTCTATGATGCCGGGGCCCGTCCCTTCCGGCCACTCGGATTTGACTCACCCCTGTGTGAAATGAAAAAGGAGGGTACACGCAATGGTTAACCACAAAAACTTTGGAGGAAGAATACAATGAGCCCAGAATGGATCGAGATTGGTCGTGGTCTTTGCTACGCGGGGGCGGGACTCGCCTTCGGACTGGCGGGAGCCGGTTCGGCCTGCGGCATCGCCATTGCCTCCCATGCAGGAGCAGGCGTTATGCGCGAAAAACCCGAGCTCTTCGGCAGGATGCTCATTATGATAGCCTTGCCGGGCACTCAGGGGTTTTACGGGTTCATCGCCGCCATCCTTATTATGACCCAGACGGGTCTCATAGGCGGCGGTCCGCTGAAGATATCACTCGGCACGGGCCTTGCGCTGTTCTTTATCGGCCTTGGTGACGGTATCGCGCAGCTTGTCTCAGCCATCAAACAGGGGGAGGCATCCGCGGCGGGCATCGCACTCATTGCAAGGCGCCCCGAATCGGCAGGACGGGCAATTCTCTTCCCTGCATTCGTCGAGACCTACGCGGTGGTCGCCCTGCTGGCAACAATCCTCTTTATTATCTTCCTGACACAACCCTCGGTGCTTCAGCACGTAACAGGGTAGAGCCGGATAAAGGAGCCGCACGGGGCCATGAGTTTAGAAAAGATCAAGGAAGCTGTATTAAAAGCATCAAAAACAGAGGCGGAGCATATCAATTCCGCCGCAGAGAAACAGGCGAAAGAAAGACTGGAACTCAAGAAGGAGAATCTGCGTCGCGAATTCGAGTACCAGTTCCAGGCGCGCTCCCGCCTTATTGAAGAAGAGTATTCTAGGAGGCTCGCCCACTTTCAGGGAACCTCCGCGAAAGAGTTTCTCGAAGCCAAAAATGCAACCCTTCGCGCCATTTTTGACCGGGCCCGCCGCAAGGTGCTTTCATGGTCCCCCGATGAATACGGGCCCGTAATGAAAGGCTTTCTCGAAAAGATCAGCGCCGGCCGCAGGGGACGGATAAGGATCCATCGCGACGACACAGAGATCTTCCGCGGACTTCTCGAATCTGTAAACGGCGGCCGTGATGAAGCAAGCCGGATTGCGATCGATGAGATCACCCTTCCCGATCGGGGAGGCTTCATCTTTATAAGCGATGATTTTGAGGTTGACGCAACCCTGGGAACGATACTGGGCGACATAGAGCAGTCGCTACTTCCTCAGATGTCACAGGACCTTGCGCATATATGAAAGCATCCGCGGACTACATGACACCCTTTATAAAGAACCGTCCCGAATGGGGTTTTGTCGGGGGCAGAATAAGTGCTCTTGAAGAAAAGCTTTTGCCCAGGGAGTTCTTTCCTTCCATTATAGAGATGCACCATACAGAGGATATATTCCAGCATTTTCAGGGAACCCTGATTGAAGACTACCTGGATCCGGGAATCTCCTGGGAGGACTTCAGCGCCATAGCAGACGAGTGTTTCTATGACCACGCCGTATCATTGAGAGAGGATTGCCCCTCGCCCGTACCTGCTGACCTTTTCCTCATCAAGAATGACTACCTGAATATTAAAAGCGCCCTTTCGGGTATGGAAGGCACGCCGTTTACGCCCGGCACGGTTTCGGCGGAAAAGGTAGACTCCGTTTTCAGCGGCGAGTATGCGGACCTTCCTCCTGCCTTCAGAGACCGGATCACCGGTGCCGCGATAGACCTCGGTGAGCTTGATGAATCCTTGTCTGACATATTCGTCGACGGGGCATATCTGCGCCACCTTCTCCTGCTTGCCGAAGGGATAGACAGCCCGCTCATCCACGGCTGCGTTCGAAATCGCGTCCTCGGCCATGCCATTTCCTCCATGTGGCGCGTCTTGAGGCAGGGCAGAGATCTCAAACAGGTCGTGGATTACCTCCTGCCCTTGGGCGACGAGAATCCGCTCATCATGGAGATGGCTGCCGCACAGGACCCGTCCTTGTGGCCCGAGATGGTAGGGGGCGAGATTGGAAACCAGTTGTCCCGGGCGCTTCAGATGCCCTTCGATGAACAGGTTTCGACTTTTGAACTGAAGGTTGAGAATCTGGTCGTCCACATGGCTTCGTATGCCCGTCTGGAGACGTCAGGACCCGAACGAGTCTTCGCTTTTCTTATGGCCCTC
>DNYO01000157.1 GCA_003506795.1 Deltaproteobacteria bacterium | reverse complement strand
CATGATGTGCAGGTCCTGGTAGGGAAGAGCAAGATTAAGAACGGCATCCGGCCTGAACGATCCTATAAGGGCTGCAAGTTCCGGAACATTGTCGGCATCGACCCGGGCGGTTTGAATGTCCCTGCCATACCTGCCCTTTATGTCGTCCCTGATCGCGTGGCACTTTGAGAGCGTCCTGCTCGCTATCATAATTTCCCGAAAAACCTCGGGGACCTGCGCGCATTTGTGGGTCGCTACGGTTGCAACGCCTCCGGCCCCTATTATCAATATTCTTCCGTGGTTTTTTGTAGTATTCATAAACTTTCTCCCAAAACGAATTGAACGTGGTCTAGTTGATGCCGGAATCGAGGAGCATGATAATTTCCCGTGTGACCTTCGAGGCACAAACAGAAGAGACAAACGTGGTATCGTAATCCGGCGCCAGTTCCACCACATCGGCGCCTACGATCTGCATCCCTTTGAGAACACGAAAATAATCCATGACTTCTTTGAACATAAGCCCTCCCGGTTCGGGGGTTGTAACCCCCGGCACCAGAGACGGGTCGAAGACATCGATGTCAAAGCTGAGATAGACCGGGCCTGCTCCGTCGATGCACTGAGCGAGCATGGCAGGCGAATCCACGGGAGCCAATTCCCTGAATTCCTGCCGTGTCCCTGACCTTATGCCTATCTGATGCATTCGTGATACGCCCAATTCCCTGACCCGCTTCATCACCGTGGCGTGAGAAAGTTTCTGACCCTCGTATTCATCTCTCAAATCGCAATGAGCATCGAAATGTACGACCTGAACCGTGGGAAATTTATATTTTACGGCCTTCATGATCGGATATGTTACCAGATGTTCACCGCCGAAAAGCAAAGGCCTTTGGCCCTTTTCCAGTATCCCTGCAACCGCGTTGCCAATGCCATCGAGCGACTCTAGAAGGTTTCCCGGGGGAAGTTCGAGATCGCCCGTATCCGAAAAGGCTATGTCCTCAAGGTCAAGGTTAAGGTAAGGACTGTATGACTCCAGGGTCCATGACGCCCTTCTTATACTGTCGGGACCGAACTTGGATCCGCCCCGGAAAGAAGACGTGACATCCAGAGGACAACCCAGCAGCGTTATGCCAGGATGCCCGTCATCGGGCCTGGAACACATGTACTGGTTATGAAAAACACCTTTCGTCATTATAGCCTCTGGAAGTTTCCGGTTAAATGAAGGTCCCGATGACAGCAGACTTCAGCTAGTCCCACAGAACCACACCGGCGAACACCGCACCGATGTCGACGACTCTGAACGTGGCGGAAATGGCCATAATCTCCTTGATGGGCCGCTTCCTCAACTCCATTCCCTTTTCGGCCATCTTCTTGACCTGTTCAAGCACTACGTTTTCTTCCGCCCTCGCCGAATACTCCATGATGAGACCCGCAAGGCTCGGATCTTCCGGTATCCCTATCGCCACGGCGGCGGATATTATCTCTCCCGGAGCATCGCTCGTAAGAGAGGCATATGCCACGGGGACAAGGGCGCCCTGCGGGAGTGCCGCCGGGCGCGGATTTATCTCTCTGCAACCGGGAGGCAATATGCTGCTCATTCTCACCAGATTCGTGTCGCCCACGCCTGAAGCCAGAAGGGCCCCGTCAAAGGCGTTTAACAAAGAAAAACCATCGGACGAACCACTGACAAGAAAAAACTTCGTGGGTGTTTTGACAATCAATGTAACCACCTCCCAAATTTTTTTAGCCCCAGCAGTTCGTGGGCATTCCCATTGCCGCAAAACGTCGAACCATTTGTATAAATGAACGGGCGAAAATAAATCTCGCCCTTATCGTATGCTTCCCGTTATGGTTCTTCTTCATATCTCCTTATCCCGCACGGGATCTCAAAAATTAGGAGGAGAAGACACCCACAGCAAAACTGCCGTCGCATTTCGTTTATTTATAATGTAGTGCTTCCTGCTTGCCTTATAATAGAAACACTCGCCTTTCTTTACCTTCTGCGGTTTTCCACCCAGTACGAGTTCGACGCTCCCCGAAAGGACGAAACCGAACTCCTCACCTTCGTGCGGTTCTTCTTCCGGGGTCCTCTCTCCCATGCCCAGTTCGAGCAGGGCCGGATCCAGAAGCCGGTTCTGCGCCGCCGGTACAAGTATCCGAAAACCCTTCACCCCTTCGATCTCGAGATCGACCCTGTCCTTGAGTTTAAAGACGATCTTTTCATCAAAGGCGCCGTTGAAGAAATGTGACGGCTTTTCATCGAGAGCATCGAGTATGCCGATCAGGCTTTCAACAGACAGGGAAGTAAGATTACGCTCCACCTGCGAGATAAAACCCTTCGTCAGTCCCGCCCGCGTAGCCAGTTCCTCCTGGGTAAGGTTCTTGGCCTGCCTCAGCACTTTGATTCTTTCCCCTATGCTCATTTCGCCCGATTTCGCCATAACAGTATACACGCACCAAAAGTTTACAGTATTAAACTAAATTAGTATTTTTCTTGTCAAGTCAATTTTTATTTAACTTTCAGGTCCAGTATGCTAAACTGTCGACTCTGGGCATATTATGCAAGGAAAACAGCTAATTAGAGCATTTTTTCACCAAGCTGGTATATCTCATATCTTCCAATTACCCGGTTTACATACACTTGCCCTTAATGCGGAACTTTTTTGCGATCAAAGCATAAAAACGATAACTGCCCGTCATGAAACAAATCTCGCATTTATGGCCGACGGGTATGCCAGGGCCTCGGGAAAACCGGCTGTTATTCTGATCACCCCCGGTCCGGGACTCGGAAACATCGTGTCGGGCTGCATGGAGGCGTACTGCGACGACGTGCCCCTTTTTGTCCTCCACATCGACACCGATAGAAAGGATATCGGAAAGGGCATCCTCCATGAACTCGAGGCTCCGGAAAATATTTTCAGGCACTTTATCAAGGCCGTGTTCACGGCCGACAAACCTGAAAGCCTCGATGCGTCACTGAAGCAGGCATTGAGAACATGCACGACGGGCCGCCCCGGCCCCGTACTCGTATCCGTCCCCTTCAGTATTCTCGACAAGGAGATCCCCCTATCCGGGCTTCCCGGACAGGGGCGGCAGCCGGAACCGGAAGAAGCAGACGCCGGAGGGCTGCAGACCTTCCTGGGGAACCTGGAACACATTCTCGACGGCAGGGACAGGCCGGTCCTCCTGGGCGGCAAGGCCCTTATGGGAACACACACGGGGGAACTGGTTGAGGATATCTGCCGCCGCGCCGGAATACCTTTTTTGACCTCAACGGGGGGGAAGGGGGTCGTCAGCGACAGGAGCCTTTTCTCTCTCGGAAACATCATGGCAAAGGGTCTGGCCCGCGAGATTCTCAAATCCGCCGATCTTGTCATTGCCGCCGGGACACGACTGCGTGACGTGGATGCAAAGAGACGCGGCGTCCGGATCAAGGATCTCGTACACATTGATATCGATGACCGGTGGATAAACAAGAACTATCCCGCGATGACCCACTTCACGGGAGACATCGGCGGCGTCCTTGAAGGGCTCTCGGGGATCATCGGTAAAAGGGTTTTTTCCTGGGACCTTGTCCGGTTGAAGAACGAGCAGGCATCGGAAATGGCCTCCCTGAAGGAGTCGTCCGCCGGTTATGCCCTGGTCGACCTTCTGCGCGGCGTCATCCCCGATACCACCACGATCGTCTGTGACCTCAACATGCCATCTTACTGGGCGGAATATTACCTGCCCGTCTATTTTCAGAGAAGCTTCATCATGCCCCGCGGGATATCACCCATTTTTTATTCACTCGCGGCGGCCGTGGGGGCGAAGACGGCCCGGCCTGACCTTCCCTGTCTGGCCGTATGCGGTGACGGCGGCGGGCTTCCGCAGATGGCTGAACTCGCCACGATCATGAAGTACAACATCCCTCTCGTTATCTTCGTCCATAACAACAGCTCTTACTCCATCCTCGAGGATGCAATGCAGAGCCGCCATCAAATAACCGGTTCCATGGAACTGACCAATCCCGATTTTGTCAAACTCGCCCGTGCCTTCGGAGTAAAAGCACGAAGAACCCGAAGCCTCCGCGGACTCAGGGACATCTTTTTGCGCGATGTCCGCTGGGATGAACCTTTCCTAGTGGAATTCGTCGATACCGTCTCATCGCCCCCCTGGAAATAGAGATCAGGGGCTGGAGATCAGGGACCAGGGGAACCGGATTATTCGTGCCGGGCCGGCGTTCCGCAGACGGCACATAGTGGGTTTTTCTCGATAGCGATGTTCTGAAAGGTCATGGTCATGCCTGAAAAATACAGAAGCGTTCCTGCCAGCGAGGGCGCATGGCCGAGAATGATCTTGGCCGCTTCCAGCGCTTGCATGGATCCTACGAACGCGGGCAGCATCCCGACCACCCCTTTTCTTTTCTCGTCCTCGGAAATGTGTGCGAAAAGGCACTCGAAACACGGGGTCTCACCGGGGATAAAGGTCGAAACCATCCCCGAAAACCCCTCGACTCCTCCATAGATCAAGGGTATTCCGCTCCGTACAGACGCCCGATTCAGGGAACGACGCGTCCTGATGTTGTCCAGGGCATCGATGACCACCTGGCAACCGCCGATTACCTCCTGCGCATTGCCCTCGTTAATATCCGTCTGAATCGCCTCGATCCGGGAATAAGGGTTGAGTCTCTCAAGCTTGTCAAGGCCCGATAATACCTTCGGCTCGCCGATATCGGCCGTGAAGTGGAGTATTTGCCTGTTCAGGTTTGAGAGTTCCACCCTGTCACGATCGACGAGCCGGATACGACCCACTCCGGCGGCCGCAAGATAATATGCCGAAACGGACCCCAATCCTCCCGCGCCGGCGATACAAACTCTCGCTCCCTTGAGGAGTTTCTGGCCCTCGCGTCCGACGGCCGGAATCATCATCTGCCTGGAATAGCGTTCTTCTTCCTCAGCGGTGAAGTGTATGGGCTGACTATGGCCTTCTTTTTTGCCGGTCATTGTTCAATGTCCCCGTTTCAAGGTTATCCTGTATTTCTTCACGAAATGATCGGGACCATATGAAAGCTTGGCATCTCTGAGTCCGGGTATCCCGAGGTCCTGTTCGCGATTGACGAATTTCACGTTATGCCATTTTCTCGCACAGAATTGCTGGTTTATGAGCTGATACAAACCGGGTACTTCAGGATCGGCCTTTTCTATATGAATGACTGCCATGTCATTTGCCATGATCTCTCCGAGAGTGAAGGCCTTCACCTCACCGTCCACCAGTATAACGGCCCCGGCGACTTCCAGCGCCCGAAAGCTGCTCAGGATTTCCTTCGTCGCCTCCCACTCCCCCAGCAGGTTCAGGTCCTCCTTACAGCGGCGCGCAAGACACCATTTTTCCTGGACCTCGAGACAGGCCCCGATATGCCGTTCCTCAAGCTCTTCGTATACGTAGGACTGGTATGCGCGGTAGAACTGATTGATGTGATTGCGTTTCGTCCTGTGTTTGTTGCCCGCGAGATCGATGAGTCCCTGTGTCAGGTAAACATAATCGAAATGCTCGCGCCTTTCTTCCACCTCAAGCCCCGGCAGGCTTGACGATTCAAGGGCAAGCTTTTCGTCCGCCCGCTCGATGCAAGGTTCGGCAATCCCTTTATGCTCCCTGAGCCACTCCAGAAGCATCATGACAACCTCCGTACGCCCCGGCGGCCCGGCGGGCCCCATGGCAAAGCACGGGCCGTCGCCTTCCCTTCCGATAAGACAGAGCCAGTCTCTGTGGACCGACCACTGGAAATCATAATGGTTTCTCCAGATGAAAAGGTTGGTGAAAGTAAACTCCGATGTACCCGGCCGGTGGTCCCGCAAAATGCCCGACATGAACTGCCTGTCATCGAGCTCGATAGGCTTGAATAAAGGAAACCGGGGAAGAGACTGCATCCTTCTATTGAAGCTGAAATAGCGGGGTTTGTCAAGGGAGTGAAAAGGATGTCCCTGTTCCCTATTTGCTCACTTTTGTGTTACAATGACTTGCGTGGACAGAAAGGATCTCGCCGTCGAAATGAAAATGGACCTCAACAAGATCCACCATATCAGCGATTCACTCTCGACCTATCTTCAGGGCAAGGAACGGCCGCTGGGCTTATCTCTTATCTCCTTCTTTTCACGGGGGCACCTTCTCATCGAAGACCTTCCAGGCCTTGGAAAAACAACCCTGGCTATCGGGATCGCCAAGTCCCTCGGGCTATCATTCGGCCGTATTCAATGTACGAGCGATCTTCTTCCCACGGATATCACCGGCCTGTCGATCTACAACAAGACATCGGGAGAATTCGAATTCCACCCGGGGCCGATCTTCAACAACATCGTTCTGTGCGATGAGATCAACCGTGCAACGCCGAAGACCCAGAGCGCCCTCCTCGAGGCAATGGAGGAAAAGCAGGTCACGATAGAGGGGAAGACGTACAAACTCCCCAGGCTTTTCTGCGTTATAGCCACACAGAATCCGGCCGAGCAGTTCGGGACCTTCCCTCTTCCCGAATCGCAGCTCGATCGTTTCATGATGAAGATAAGCATCGGTTATCCTTCCCGGCAGGCTGAAAAGGAAATCCTCAAGATCGGCAGCAAGAGAGAGGACATATATCTTATCGAGCCTGTCGTCAGTCAGGATGAGGTATCGCGGCTGCAGGACGAGATATCCCGCGGCATTCATGTTTCGGACAAGATCCTCGAATACACACTTTCGATCATACAGGAAACACGGACAAGCGAATATCTCTCGGCGGGCCTCTCAACCAGGGGAGCGCTTACAATCATCAATACCGCAAGGACCAATGCCTTTTTCCACGACAGGGATTTCGTCATACCCGAGGACATAAGAGACCTCGTTGAATACACAATACCTCACCGCGTGATCTTCAAGGAAGAGTATGAGAACCTCAACAAAAGGGAGATTGTACGATCAATCGTAGACGTCGTCCCCACACCCCTGTAATCAAAATATCCAAAGCAGGCTTCATCTATATAGCGCTCACCATTTTTCTCGGTATAGCGGCGGCGAACACCAACAACAACCTGGTCTTTCTCGTTGTTTCGGCCCTGCTCAGTTTCATGACCATTTCCGGTATCTTCGGAAAGACCAACCTTTCAAAGCTGGACCTTGCGATTGAGTTTCCCCAGGAGGTCTACGCGGGGAGCCAGGTGCCCGTTAAGATAACAGTGGAAAACCGGCG
>DNYO01000052.1 GCA_003506795.1 Deltaproteobacteria bacterium | reverse complement strand
TTCGATAAAAAACAAAGGAGAGTTACTAATTAGGAGGGGTATAGTGAAAACGTTCCTGCGGAGTCTGTCTATCACACAAAAAGTCATGGTTGGGCCTTATGCGGCCGCTGTTTTTCTGATCGGTTTGGGCATTGCATTCCATTTACAGCCGGCCGGCGGACGCACTGACTCATCTTCTTCGGGCATTCTTACGGTCTCTGCATTCCTGGCCGCCGCTATCATTGTGCTCCTGGCGGGTTACTGCATGGCCCGTCAGGTTCGTGCGCCGTTGAAAGAGATTGGGGAGTCTCTCGAGATCCTTGTAAAAGGTGATCTCACGAGGCGGCTGGATGGTACGTCGGATAATGAATTCGGCGGGATGGGCAAGAATTACAACAGCTTTGTGGAGCAGTTCAGTGACGCTCTGGCAGGGGTTGCGGAAAGGAGCAACCAGATCTCGTTCGCCGTCAACACCCTTGATGCCACAGCGACCCAGATGGCACGGGGTGCTGACGTGGTCGTTATGGAGATCACCTCCGTAGCGACGGCCAGTGAAGAGATGTCGGCCACGGCGGCGGAGATTACGAACAACTGCATCGCGGCCGCAAAGAGTTCCGAGATCGCGAACAATTCAGCTATGACGGGTGAGAATATTATCCAGGAGATCATCCGGAGCATGGGCCGGATCGACGAAAGGGTCAAGGAATCGGCCCTTATCATCCATAAACTGGGCGAGCGTTCCGACCAGATCGGGGAGATCGCCGGGATCATCAACGAAATCGCCGAGCAGACCAACCTTCTGGCGCTCAATGCCGCCATTGAGGCGGCAAGGGCCGGTGAACACGGACGAGGATTCGCCGTCGTCGCCGATGAGGTCCGTAAACTGGCCGAGAGAACCACGGGTGCAACGAAGCAGATCGGCGAGACGATACGGACCATGCAGGATGAGATGAAAAATGCCGTGGTCTCCATGGAGGGCGGCGTCAAGGAGGTGGAGATAGGTAATAATGAGACGGGAAAATCCGGTAATGCCCTCAAGGAAATATTGAACCAGATCAATACGCTGGCAGCGCAGATCAATCAGATCGCGGTGGCATCCGAGGAACAGAGTGCCACGACAAATGAGATCAACAACAACATACAGAAGATATCCAGGATCATGGACACGGCGGCCAGGAACATATCGGAGAACGCCGAAGCGTCCTCCAACCTGTCCGCCCTGTCGCTGGAGTTGAACAGGCTCGGGAACCAGTTTAAATTGCAGGACCGTGCCGTCTCCGAGATGCCGTCGGTCAGCAAAGAGGAGGTCGTGCTTTTTGTGGAAAAGGCGGCCGACTATCTGAAAAATTCCAGCGACGCCAAAAAAGTGTATGCAGAAATAAGCGACCCACATGGACGTTTTGTTAAGGGCGATCTCTACATTTTTGTGAATACCATGGATGGCGTGACTGTCGCCCACGGTCAGAACGCCAGGCTTGTCGGCAAGGCCATGCTCGAACTGAAGGACGCCGACGGGAAATACTTCATGAAAGAGATCACGGACGTTGCGAAGACGCAGGGCAAGGGTTGGAGCGACTATAAATGGATAAACCCGGTCACCGGTAAAATCCTGGAAAAAACAACCTACTGCCAGCGGGTAGGGGACGTCTACCTGGGGTGCGGAATATACAAGTAAACGTTTCTTTATTCTCCATACATCACGAATGCCGACCAGAAGAAGGGGTGGGAAAAGTCTTTGGTATCGGTGAGCAACTGGATCTTGGCGGCACGGAGGGCCTCGGTTTTCTTCATCTCCTTGTTTATCAAACCTTCGTAGAACCGGACCATCAGATCGCGGGTACCCTCGTCGGCGACGCTCCAGAGACTGACAAGCGCCGCGGCGCTGCCGGCGTACATGACGGCCCTCGTGAGCCCGGTGATACCTTCCGCGTTGCTCGAGTCCCCGAGGCCGGTTTCGCACGCGGAAAGAACGACGAGGCGGGCATTGAAGCGGCTGTTCATGATCTCCCCGAGCGTGAGAAACCCGTCTTCACGGTCCCCCGGTATCTGGCTTAACGCGATTGCCTGGAACCCCGGCTCCACGATGCCATGCGTGGAGAAGTGTACGAAGGTGTACTGGCTCATCTGGGGAGATCGGGCGTTTTCTTCCCGGGCCTCGATCCTCAGAAACGATCGGGCCGCATTGCCCCGATTCTCATATATCTTCCGGATTCCTTCTATCTCCTCGCCGCTGCCTTCCAGTCTCGTCAGGACGCCTCCGGCCCTGAGATAGTTGTTCTTTATGAATGCCGCACCGGGGGTGACGGTGGGTGCCTCGCTTTCCTTGCCGTTGCCATCCGGCTTTCCTTTTTCCCCGCCTTTTGCCTTTTCCGACATGTAATTCTGGTAGTTGTAAACCGGATCGCCGAAGCCGATAAAGCTCCCACCCGTGCTTTCCTGTTCGTACTGGCTGCGCAGTACCCCGAGGACCGTCCCCGACTGTATATATTTGACGCGGTACTTTTCTATCATGAACATCTTCTTGCCGTTCTCATGGGTCCGCAAGGCTTCAAAGGGAAGATACGCGAGAGGACCCTGGGGTACCACGATGATCGTTCTGTCGCCCAGAAAAGGCTCGAGGGGCTTCACCAGAATGTCATAAAGGTCTTCCGCAAGGCTTGCGCGAAAACGCTCCCCCTCCTGATAACCGCGGATGTTTCCGAGAAGGTCGTTTACTTTCCGGACCAGTTCAGCATGGGTGACGGGAAGGTCGATGACATTGAAATCCGTTTTGCTGATCAACAGGCAATAGACACCCTGCTTTGACAGAAAGTACTGGGCAAGGATCTCTCCCTCTCTCAAGACTTTTTCCTGGAGAGACTTCGCTGCGATGGGTTCGGGGTACTGTACGGACGCATAGAGGGGGTTCCTGTATCGTATTTCCCGTCTGAGAACGTCAAGCTTTTCCTGGGTGACTGAAGAGTCTTTTGTCAGTTTTTCGATGACTTCCTGGTCGGGGGTGCCCTTTTTCGATTCTTGCGCCAGTTTTCTTTCCATGACCAGAAGGTCCGCTTCAAGCAAGTCGCGCTCTTTTTTCATCGCCGGGTCGATGCCCTTCTGGAGGTCGACGCGTGCCTCTGCGAGTTGGTCGAGGAATACCCGGGCCTTCATGGCCTCGATATAGTGAAAGGCCTTTTCGTTTTCCTTATTGTCGAGCATGAACAGGGCGGCGTCCTCGTAGTAGCCGTAGACCTTTTCCATATAGCTCTTCTTCATGTCGGGGAACACTGCCTGGGTTCGCACCTGTTCGAACTTTCCGAGACCGGCTTCAAAGAATTTTACGGCCTCCTTTACATCCTTCTTCCGGCCGAATACCGATGCCTTCTTGATAAGCACGAAGCCTTCGGATTCCTTGTCCTGCATCTGACGGTAAAGGACGAGGGCCATGTCGTAATTCTCGAGGGACTTTTCCAGATCGCCCGCCGACAGAAATACGTCGCCGATTCCCTGGTATGCGTGCCCCTGGTCTACGACGGAATGTGCACTCTTGAGGTGAACAAGGGCCTGCCGGAACATGTCGAGCGCCCCCATTCTGTTGCCATTCCTGAGGTACATCTCACCGAGGGTCTTGTAGATATCGCCCTGGCCGACGGGCTCATTGGTCTTCTTGTAGAGGGCCATTGCCGAATTGAACATTGCACGTGCGTGGTCGTTTTTCTTGAGCCTCAGGTAGGTCTCGCCCATGGTGCGGTACGTGTTCGCCTGGCCCATAGGGGAGTGTGCCTTGATATAGAGGGCGAGCGCCTTTTCGTAATATTCCATGGCCCTGGTGTAGTCACCGGCGTAGAAATGGATATCTCCGATGGAGCGCTGCACGTTGCCCTGACCGAGGGGCTCGCCTGCGTGGACGTAGTAGGGGAGGGCCTTGTCGTACATCTCCAGCGCCTTTGAAAAATTTCTGCTGTAATAACCGATGTCGCCCAGCCCCTTGTATACGTCGGCCTGCCCCACCGGCTCTCTTACCTTTCGATAGACGGGGAGGGCCTTCTCGTAGGCTTCGAGGGCCTGAGCTATCTGACCCATGCGAAGGTTGAGCTGCCCCATCCTCCTTAGCACATCAGCCTGTCCCAGGGGATAACCGGCTGTGGTAAAGATATCGAGGGCCTTTTCGTAAAGTCCCCGGGCTGTATCATTCTTGCCGGCGAAATAAGCGATGTCCGCCAGTCCTTTACGGGCGTAACCCTGGCCGACAAGCGATCCTGTTTTGTCATATATGGCGAGGGCTTTTTCGTAGTTTTCCGTCGCCTTTTCGTTGTCTCCGGTTCGAAGGGCCGTCTCCCCGATAGCCCGGTAGATGTCGGCCTCGCCGTTCCTGCAGCCGGCGGCCGTGTACCGCGCGAGGGCAATTTCCATGGAGCCCAGGGCTGTCTTGTGGTCCCGTTGTCTCATGGCGAGGTTTCCGAAACTGCGGTAGGCGTTTGCCTCTTCCACGGGGCTTTTTAGACGAGAGAGAATAGCGAGAGACCGTTGGAGCGCGGTCATGGCCTGACCGTTGTCGCCCGTCTGCAGCAGGACATCTCCCATCTTTCGGGCCACAATACCCTGACCGAGTTCAGAAGCTTCCCTGGCGTAGAGATCCGCTGCCCGGTTGTACATCATAAGGGCGTTGGTTGGATTTCCCGAATAAAACGCAATGTCGCCGTTGCCTTCGTATGCCTTTGCCATAAGCAGGGGGCTTCCTGCACCTCGTGCCAGCGGCATCGAGGCGTCGTAAAGCTTCAGGGCTTCGTTGTACCGGGAAATGGAAAGAAAGAAATCGCCGGCTGTCAGCATCATGGAGATCAGTGTCTTCTCGTCGCCTTTTATGCGCGCCCCTTCGAGGACAAGGTTGACAAGGGTTTCGTCCCGGCTCTCGACGGCATGTCCTAATGTCTTCTGAAGAACGGGTCCGTCAATCTTGTCCCTGTTGTCGTCAAAGGCTCTCCAGAAACCGCTTACGCCGGAGTCGGAGCCCCGGATAAGTTCATCGTATAGTTTTTGCTGGTCCTGATTCAGCGTCGTCGAGGCAAAGGAAGAAAAAAAAGGCAGATACGAAGAAACAGTCAAGGCGGCTACGATGAAAAGGACAATAAGGTACGGGTGCGTGATCCTGCAGTTCTTCATTGTGTCAACGGTATCCCCGGTGCGTATTCTCTCGACGTATTTTTTTGAGGACTGTTTACAGCGTATCTATCAGCGAGGATGACCGTCTCCAGTCTGGCCCCGTGAAAGATAACCACTTTTCAGAAATCGCTCCGATCGGATTGAAATCGGGGCGATCCATCGAATTCCCCGAAGGCCTGCGGATCGGGTGGTTCTATCAGGGATGCCTGCAATGAGAGGTCTATCTGAGGTGCGGCAGGGGGATCCGGAGGATCGCGCCCCTTCTCTGCGAGACAGATATTGACAGAGGTGATGAGGAACAAAACCACTATCAGTGCAAGGGCAAATTTCTTCATGGGATCTTTTTCGCCTCCTTCGTCATCTCGTGGATCCGAGAACCTCTCAGCCGGGCAGTTGAATAGTATATTGCGATTGCGGAGGGGCCGGCGGATCCGGTGGATCGGCAAGACAGATGCTTGAAGCCGAAAGCACCAAAAGGGTGGTGACAATGATCCTGGTGATTACTTTCATGGCAACAAACCCCCTTTCCAGACTGGTACTGCCGTCACAACCATTCCTGTTAAACAGCATATGCAAATGGATGGGAATTGTCAACATCTGTAAGATGTTTTATGTCCCTTTTCCGAACGGTGTTGACAACAACTGGCGTGAGGCGCACAATCTTGACGATATACCTGGTTTACACTATCAAAGACCTGGCTCAAGAGGTTATTATGAAGATCTTCAACGTCAATGCCTTTACTTCGCGACCGTTCAGCGGCAATCCGGCAGGGATCTGCATCCTTCCCCACCCGAAAGTGGACGCCTGGATGCAAAATGTGGCCGCAGAGATGAACCTTTCCGAGACGGCATTTATCATCCGGAGTGCCGACGGATACAACCTGCGATGGTTTACTCCGAAAGTGGAGGTCGATCTGTGCGGACACGGCACCCTTGCAAGCGCCCACGTTTTGTGGCAGGAAGGCCTCGCCAGGGCCGGAGAAAAGATCACGTTCCACACGCGCAGCGGTACGTTGACGTGCACTCAGGAAGACGACTGGATCGGTTTGGATTTCCCCTCGACCCCTGACGAAGAAGTGACCGCTCCTTATGGCCTCGCCGAGGCGCTGGGTGTGTCCGCGATCTATGTTGGCGCCAGCCGGTCAGATTATATCGTCGAGGTTGACTCGGAAGAAACGGTGAGAAGCCTGACGCCGGACTTTGCCCTGATCCTCAGGCTGCCGGTCAGGGGGGTTATTGTGACAAGCCGGGCAACCATGGAAGGGTTCGATTTTGTCTCCCGCTTTTTTGCGCCCGCCGTGGGCGTCAACGAAGATCCCGTTACCGGTTCATCTCATTGCTGTCTCGGCCCCTTCTGGGGCAAACGTCTCGCAAAGAACGATCTCGTCGCTTGCCAGGTATCGCGGCGGGGAGGGGTGGTCAAGGTACATCTCGCCGGTGACCGCGTCCACCTTTTCGGCCAGGCCGTCACGGTCATGAAGGGTGAATTTGTGGGATAGAGAGAAGAGGGGTCATAGGTTATGGGTGATGGGTTATAGGAAAGACAATCCATCGCTGATGGTGGGGGAGAAGGCACACCGGACTTCAGATTTAAGTGGCAGATGTGCGTCCGGCAAAATTGCCGGCAGCTAAAACGGCAAAATTGCCGGAAAGAGCAGACAGTGAGTTATCGATGACAGGTTGTGGGAAAAACCCGTCGTTTGCTCTTACCCATTACCTATAACCCATTACCTATAACCTGTTTTCTCTACAAAAACTCTTTTATCCTCGTTTCCATCTCTTCGTAGCGGAAGAGCCTGCTGAAGTCGATAAGGCCCGCAAGGGCCCGCGAGTATGCCCTGACGCCTGTTTCTTCGAGGATCGATACGGGGTTGAGACCGCCTATCACTATGGCTCCGACCCTGCCTTCATTCACGGGGATGTCGAGCAGCGGTTGACCGGCCAGGCCGATACGGACGAGGCCTCCGAGGCCGATCCTCTTGAGTTTTTCGGCAAGTTGTTCCACGAGGTCCCTGCTCTCGGCGGGGAATTCACGGAAACTGGCCCCGATTCTGCCGCTTCCCGAGTCAACGGCTCCCATGTAATT
>DNYO01000153.1 GCA_003506795.1 Deltaproteobacteria bacterium | reverse complement strand
GTTGAAAAGGTCAAAAAGATCCTTACCAGTCAGAAGGCCGCACGGTGTGACGTGACCCGCGACCCGGTGGAGGCGGACAAGCTCTGGCAGGCGCGGCGGGTTCTTTCCCAGGCGACCTACAACCTGAACCCCGTGAAGATAGCGGAAGACGTTGTGGTCCCCCGTTCTCATATCCCCACGTTGATACGCGCCTTGGAGGCCCTGGAGAAAAAGTATGGAATCCCCATTTTAAGCTTCGGACATGCCGGCGACGGTAATTTTCATGTGAGCATCATGATAAAAGACACTCCTGAAGACCGCCACAAAGCTGAAGAGGCGGTCAAGGATATCTTTGCCGAAACCGTCCGTCTCGGCGGAACGCTGTCGGGAGAGCACGGCATCGGGACATCCAAAGCACCCTATCTTGACATGGAACTCTCGCCGGAAGTGATTGCGACAATGAAGTCCATAAAGACCCTCTTCGACCCGAACAACATCCTGAACCCGGGGAAGATCTTCAAGTCGTAAAGACGAAGACGATGACAAGGTAGACTGCTATACCTGGCACGGAATATTTAGAGTTTAAGTTTCGGGTTTCTATTCTTCGTCTGCTTCGGGGAGGACTTCGGTTATCTGATGATATTCGCTCATGACCTTTCTGGTGAAGGAGGTCGTTTTGGCAGTTTCCTGAGTCGAGGGTTTTTTGACCTTTCCGGGCCCGGCATTATAGGCATGGAGGGCGGAAACCATGTTCTCGAACATCGCGTGAAGTTTTGAAAGATAGCTTACGCCGATCTTGATATTCTTTTCGGGTTCGTGAAGGCACTTCGCACCTTTGACTTCGACACCTGACTCGCGGGCTATTATTTTTGCGGAAGAGGGCTTGATCTGCATAAGTCCCCGGGCGCCCCGTCTGGAGACCGCCTCGTTCTTGAAATTACTTTCGACCTTCATGATGGCCAGGACAAGACGGTAGTCAAGGTCGTATTTCCTTGATTCTTCATAAACGCTGTTGGCGATGATCTTTATTCTGTCTTCCGGGATACCGGGCTTGCTTTCCTTGAGAAAGACGACTGTTTTTTCCACGATCTCCGTTTTGTCGGCTCCTTCATCTTCCAGTATCAGCCCTGTGGAAGAGAAGGTCGTGGTCGCGAAAATGCTTGCCGCGAAGAGTATCGTTACGAGAATGATATAGAATCGCTTGCTATGACGCATTGTATTACATAGCCTATCTTAAATGACGATGTCAACCCTTTTATGGGGTACATAACATATAAGCCATTGAAATAATGGATAAAGCGGTGCAAAATATAAGCGCCGGTCATCGGGCCGTTTTGAAAGCCCGTTACCCATCCTGAGTTTGACATACCTCTATCCATTTGTTACAGATGTAACATGAAAAACGGGCTGCCGTTCAAAGCTGAGCTTGCGACCACTGCTATGGGCATTCTTCCCCATGAAGACGTCGATCAGGCCCTGGAGCTCGCCTTTTCCCTCGATATCCCCTTCTGGCCGCAGCTTCCCCGGCTATCTTTTTTTGAAGACATGTACGTGCAGGCGCTGCAGAGATTCCCCGGTGCCGTCCTCGACGAAAGGGCGGGCAGGACATATATTGACACGCAACGGTTCTACAAGGAGCTGGAGGCCTTCTTCGCCCACGAAGACGACCTGTGCTGGTTTGGCCTTTCCGACAGCGATTCTCTCGTTTACCGGCGCTTTCTGGAGCGGGACCTCGCCCCGTATGTAGCGGTCCACGGGCAGGTCATAAGCCCGGTGAGCCTTACGTTAAAAATTGTAGATGAGAATGGAATACCGATAGTTTATAATGATGACATACGGGCCGTTGCGTTCTTGTTCATCCGGAACAGGGTCAATCAACAGTACCGGGAGCTTGCCGCCAGGAATAAGCAGGCTTTCGTGTGGATCGATGACCCGGGTCTGGAGTTTATCTTCAACGCCATGAGCGGCTACGACCACATTAAGGCCAGAGATGAATTGCATGAGTTCTATGAGGGCGTCGAGGGTCCCAGGGGCCTCCACCTGTGCGGAAACCCGGATTGGGATTTTCTGCTTTCTCTTAACATTGATATCATTTCATTGAACGCCTATGGATTTGGTGATATTTTCGTTAAGTACGACAGGGTGAAGGATTTCATTAAAAGCGGAGGTACGATAAGCTGGGGTATCGTACCCACGTATGAGGAAGAATTGGCCAGGGAAGACACTGGAACGACGGCGGACAGGCTGGAAGCGATGTGGAAGCCCCTGACCGGGACGGGCATAGCCGCGCCGGAGATTGCAGCGAGGAGCCTGCTTGCACCCGCAACGTGCAACCTTCTCAACCCAGACCGGACGCTGACGGTGGAAAGGGCGTTTCGTCACCTTGTCGAGCTGTCCGGGCGCCTGAAGGAAAGGTACATTTCATGAAGACGATCCATATCGTTTGTAAGCGCGAGAAAATGGATGCGCTGGAGATTGCCGGCGAGATCCTGAAGCAATTCGGTCACAGGAGTACTATCCTGGTGGAGGAAGAGGCCGCCGCCCGGATCGGGTATGGCGCAACCTTTGAGATGGAGCATGTCGGGGAAGGTGCGGACCTCATAGTCGTGCTCGGGGGGGACGGAACTCTGCTGTCTGTCTCGCGCCATGGCAAAGGGGCTGAGGTTCCCATCATGGGTGTCAACCTCGGGAGTCTGGGTTTCCTGACAGAGACCCCCATCGAGGAATTTGCCACAACCCTCGAAAATGTCCTGAATGGAGATTTCAGCATTTCGAAACGGATCATGCTCGATGTCGGGGTCAAACGCGAAGGCGATCCGATTTTCGATATTACGATTCTCAATGATGCGGTTATCACCAAAGATGCACTCGCAAGGATCATCGACATTGAGACT
>DNYO01000077.1 GCA_003506795.1 Deltaproteobacteria bacterium | reverse complement strand
GGCGGTCGTGATCGTGGGGGTCGGATCCATAGGCGTCATCTTTCTCATATGGAGGTTTGTCGAGGATTCGCCGGAAAAGAAGGGTTTTCCGCCGGTGGTGGGGGCGGGTGAAGGCATACCTGGGGGGAGGCGAAACGTACTCAAGGACCTCAAGGTGATCGTAAAGAACAAATATTTCTGGAGCATTGCTATCTGGTTCGTCATGAGGGGAGGGGCGCTCTTCGGGTTTTTCGGGCTCTGGGCCGGGCCGTATTTGACGGACGTGTACGGGTTCAACAAAGGCAGGGCCGGCAGCATTCTCTCCATGGTCGCCTTTGCCATGATCTTCGTGAGCCCCGTGATTGGCCATCTTTCGGACAAGACGTTGAAAAGCAGGAAGAAGATCCTCGTGTGGTCTTCAGTCCTCAACATCCTGTGCTTTGCCTGCGCACTTTACTTCTTTGACCGCCTGGGCGTGGTTTCGCTCTACGTGCTCTTTTTCTTCATGGGTATTACGATCAGTTCCGTCGGCACCGTGGCGATAGTAACCACCAAGGAGCTTTTTCCCGATGAGATAGCGGGCACCTCGATGGGCACAATCAACCTTTTCCCCTTTATTGGAGCCATCATTTTCCAGCCGCTGATGGGCTACGTTCTGGACAGGGCAGGCAATACGGGCGGCTCTTATCCCCTTTTCGCCTACCGCCAGATGCTCTGGATATTTTTCATCACGAGCATCATCGCCCTGATCAGCATCATGAAGTGCAAGGAAACCTTCCATACATAGCCAAACCAGGTTTAAACCGGAAACCCGAAACCGCTCTCTAATTTCTTGCCAAAAGAACCCCTTTTAGGCTACATTGAAACGTAAACAAAGGACAATAACAAGGCGGGATTAGCTTAGAATGCTCGAAAAAACGCTGCAAAATGTCAAGTCTCTCGTTGCCGTCGCGGGGTCTGAGAGGGCACCTGACATTGTCATAGAAGGCGGCTCTGTTTTTGATGTTTTCACAGGGGAGATCTTTACCGGCGACCTCTGGATATATGACAACTGGATCGCCTACGTCGGTGGAAAGAAGGCGAAGATAGACGGGAAGACCGAGGTTGTGGATGCAAAAGGTCTTGTTGCGGTTCCCGGCTACATAGATGCCCACGGGCACGTGGATATATTTTACAATCCGGCGACGTTTTCCGATGTTGCAGTCACGAAGGGTGCAACAACGGTTTTTTCGGACAGTCACGACCTTTTCAGCTGCATCGGGCCCGAAGGGTTCGTTGAAGTTTTGAGGAAAGCCAGGCATTTCAATATAAAGTATCTCTGGGGCGTCCCCGCGACGTATCCTCCCTATCCGGATGTGGAAGGCGGGGAGATGTTTTCCATTTACGACATCTGGAGCCTCTTTTCGCGCTATCCCGAGTGTACTTCGGTCAGTGAGGTTTCGTCATATTTGAGAATAATCAGGAACGAAGACGAGATACTGGAAAGGATTCTCCTGGCCCGTTCCCTGGGAAGGAATGTGGAAGGGCACACCCTCGGTGCATCCTATGACCGGTTGAATGTCCTTGCGGCGGCCGGCATTACATCATGCCATGAATCGATCCGTCCCGCCGACCTCAAGAACCGCATCCGCCTGGGACTTTACACGATGGTCCGTCACAGCTCCATCAGGAGTGATCTCGAGGAGCTTACCCCCGCCATCAACGCCTTGCCCAAAGGCTCCATTATCCTTGTGTCCGATGGGGTTTTTGCCCCCGATCTCCTGGATAAAGGATATATGGACCATGTATTAAGCGAGGCCATGCGTTTTGGGATCGAACCCCGCGATGCCATCCGGATGGCAACGATCAATCCGGCACGGTATTTCAAGGTGGATTACGCCGTCGGAAGCCTGACACCGGGCAGGATAGCTGACGTACTGCTTTTGGAAAGCCTGGAAAATCCGAGGCCTGTCAAGGTTTTCGAGCGCGGAACCCTCGCCGCCGATGCCGGGGTGCTCGCAAGGGGATCGTCACCGCAGCCGGAGGTAGGGATTGAATACTATCCCTATGCTTTTTCGGAGGTTGCCGCCGCCGACTTCGTTATAAAACGGCCTGACCTCCAGACGGTGCCCGTTATCGACATCGTCGACCGGACGGTCACCAGACGCATCGATATGGCCCTGACGCGAAAGGGAAACATGATACTTCCCGATCGTGAAAACGATGTCCGGAAGATCCTTTACACGCGCAGGGAACAAAAGAAATGGGGGCAGGGTTTCCTTCGCGGTTTAGGGGCGCGATGCGGCGGAATTGCTTCCACAGTGGCCCATGAGACCCATGGTTTGCTCGTGCACGGTTTTGACGATGACGACATGGCCCTTGCCGCCAATACGGTGCTCAAAATGAAGGGGGGCATCGCCGTCGTTGATGGGGGGAGGGTGCTCCACGCGTTATCTCTTCCCTTCGGCGCCATCATGTCCCATCTACCCGTCGGTGAACTGCGCCCGGCCCTTCAGGAATTGACCGACCTCTTGCACCTCCTGGGATGCACCCTCGATGATCCTCTTTGGACCATGGGGTTTCTTCCTTTCACTTCGATCGTTGAACTGAGGATCACTGTCTCCGGCACCTATGACGTCAAAAAAGGTTCGATAGTCTTTTGAAGAAGAGCAGGAAGGACAGGAAGAATAAGAATAAATCAACGGGAAGGGTATACAAATATCTGCTGATCCTTCTCATCGCCGCCGTGGTGCTCTTTGTCACCGCTTTTATCTTTTATATCGTCAACGACATTCCCTCGGTCGTCGCCCTGAAAGATCTCAGGAACAAGCCGGTCACGAGCGTGTACGACGCCCAGGACCAGCTTACCTACCTGTTTGTGCCCGATAACAGGGTGTTCGTTTCCTATAAAAGGATCCCGAAGCATGTCAGGGCGGCCTTTCTGGCAGCGGAAGACGCCGATTTCTTCAAACATGGGGGAGTGGACCCCATGGGTATCCTGAGGGCGTTTTTTAAGAACGTGGCCTATGGCAGAATGGCCCAGGGAGGGAGCACCATAACGCAGCAGGTGATAAAGTCCCTGGTGCTGGGACCCGAGAAAAGCCTGAACAGGAAGATACGCGAGGCAATTCTTGCCTACAAGCTTGAGAACTACCTGAGCAAGAACGAGATCCTGAATCTCTATCTTAACAATATCTACATGGGGCACGGCGTTTACGGTGTTGAAGCTGCTTCAGAGGTGTATTTCGGAAAGCATGTCTGGAATATTACACCGGCCGAAGCCGCCCTGCTTGCGGGGATCGTGCAGGCGCCGTCCCGGTACACCCCGAAGAGACATCCGGGCAATGCCAGGATCAGGCAGGAGTACGTTATTGAGCAGATGGCCGCGAAGAAGTTCATCACGGAGAAGGCGAAACAACAGTTGCTCAAGGAAAGAGTGAATATCAGGGAAGACGACGGTGTCTTTTCCGACAGCTATTACAAAGATCATATATTCCGGTACATTGAAGCGCGCTACGGCAAAGGCGTCCTTTCCCGAAAGGGCCTCAAGATATATGCCGCAGTGGACAAACAAATGCAGAAACTTGCCGAGAATGCAGTGAGCCGGGGTCTTACGCTCTACGAACAAAGAAAGGGCGAATTCACGGTGCTCTATCACATCGAACAGAAAAAATGGGACGATTTCAGACGCGCCGAAGACCGCGACCGCAAACTTGTGCCTGTCAGCAGGGGGAGGATCTGCAACCTCCTTGTATCGGAAAGGATGAAAGACGGGTATGCGGTCTTTGTCGGCGAGCAAAAGGGCGTCCTTAAAATGGATTCCCACCCTTTCAAATCCGGCGACGTTGTGAAGGGGCTTTACACGGGGGAAGATAAGAAAAAGGTTCCCCACTTTGAACCCGTGCGTTCCCTCAAGGTTGAGGCGGCCCTGGTGAGTCTCGATGTAAACACCGGTTACGTTTACGCCATTGTGGGCGGAAGGGATATTGAGAAAAGTCCGTATAACAGGGCGACAGTGGCAAAGGTACAGGCCGGCAGCGCCTTCAAGCCCTTTATTTATGTCACGGCCCTGAAAAAGGGCTATACCCCCGATTCAGTGCTTCATGACGAAGCGAAGTCGTACGGGAGATGGACACCCAGAAACTATGACGGCAGGTATACCGGAGATATTTCCATGCGGGACGCCGTCGCCTATTCAAAGAACGCAGCCACGGTGAGGCTCCTTGAGGAGATCGGTGTGGCCTCCGTCAAGGAGACCATCAAGGACCTCGGCATAGAGGCCGATATAGAAGATAACCTCTCCATCGCTCTCGGTTCATCGAATATTACCCTCCTGGAACTCGTCAAGGGCTTCGCAGCCTTTGCGAATGGCGGCAGCCGCATCAAACCCATATTCGTCAGAAGAGTCGTTGAGCAGAATGGAACCGTGCTGGAAGAGAATGCCCCCCAAAAAGAAAGGGTTTTGTCTGAGGCAGTGGCCGCGTCAATGAATATCCTTTTGAAGGGTCCGGTGCAGTATGGCACCGCCAAAGGCGCCTCAAGTATAGGATATCCCGTGGCGGGCAAAACAGGGACGACGAGCAACTACTACGACGCCTTGTTTATAGGGTACTCGCCCCATGTCGCTACCGGGGTATGGGTAGGTTTTGATGCGAGAACTTCTCTGGGAAAGGGAGAAAGCGGCGGCCGTGTATGCCTGCCGATATGGATGAATTTTATGGCTTCGGTCCTGGGCCGTTTCCCGGCCGATGATTTTTTCTCCGAGCCTGTAACTGTAACGCCGCCGACGGACAGGATAATGGGAGATCCCAATAATCCCTATTGACGTGAGAGGGAAATGCGGAGACAATCACAAGGAATAATAATAGACGAGGAGCGATCATGAAAAGAAGGGGACTGTTTTTAACGGGCTTCGCCGCAATCTTAATTGTTCTGGCCATTTCGGTCACCTGCATGGCGCAGACGAAGGCGCCTCAACAACCACAACCGCAGCTAAAGGAAGAACGGTGGAAGATCTACCTCGAGAGCGATGCGAAAAACTTTTATTTCGATCCCGCCAGTGTGCAGAGGCTTGAAAACCGTATTGTCAGAGTATGGGAACGAATAACGGACAAGAGCAAAACCGGCGAGGAAACCGACAGGGTGAAGAGCCAGATCGAGTTCAACTGCAGTTCGAGCAAATATCGTATCGTTGCTTCGCAGGAATACGACCCTGCCACAAAAACGGAAAAACCTGAGGTCCGCACGGAAAACGAACCCTGGACCTACTTTTCTCTCGACACGATCCTGGGGATTCTCTACGACAACGTCTGCTACCAGAGCGGGAATAAAGT
>DNYO01000334.1 GCA_003506795.1 Deltaproteobacteria bacterium | reverse complement strand
GCCTGCGCCATGTCCTCTATTACGAGGATCTTATGTTTTTCGGCGATGGCAGATATCATTTTCATATCACAGATCTTCCCGAAAAGGTGCACCACGAGGATGGCCTTTGTTTTCGGGGTGATGGCTTTCTCTATCAGGCCCGGATCGATGTTCATGTCGCTTTCCTGTACATCGACGAAGACGGGCCGGGCTCCTGTAAGAGCCACGGAGCTGGCGGTCGAGAAGAAGGTGTAGGGTGTGGTGACCACCTCGTCCCCATTGCCGACTCCCAGGGCCATGAGGGAGAGGATCAGCGCATCCGTGCCGTTGGCACAGGAGATCGTCTGAGCGGCCCCGGTCATGGAGGCTACCTGCTCTTCCAGCTTCAGGCAGTACTGGCCGAGGATCAGTTTCTGCTCATCGAGTATTTCCCGTATACCCTTCAATATGTCCTTTTTGACACCCTTGAACTGTGCCTTCAGGTTGATCGGGGGGATGTTCATGTGCGCTGCATCCTTTCGCAAAGTGATTTGTATTGATTAAAGATCGGTGTATGTTAACACATTCCTTTCGGCCAACTCAAGATTTCATTGATTTTTTAAGGGGATGCTCGTAAAGTGAATCGGTGGGGCGATATCAGTCACTTGCAGGGAAGGCGCTCTTTCTGCTTGCCTTTTTGTGGTTCATCTGGTTTATGAATTTCAGCGTCCGGACGATTTTTTCGCCCATCCTCCCCCTCATTGAGGATGACTTCGCCGTTTCCCACGCAAAGGCCGCCAGCCTGTTCTTCTACAACTCAGCGGGGTACAGCGTCTCCCTTTTTCTGTCGGGAATGTTTTCGGGATATGTCGGATACCGGCGTTCGATCACGGCATCTCTCACGATCTCGGCACTGATCTTCTTTTTCATTCCCTTTTGCGGCCGGTTTTCCCACCTTGCCCTGCTCGTTCTGGTGCTGGGGCTGACGAGCGGCATCTACCTGCCGGCGATCATTCCCCTGGTTACTCATTATTATGAGGAAAAGTCCTGGGGCAAGGTTATCGCGATACACGATTCAGCAGCCTCGATGAGCATATTCGCAGTACCCTTCTTCGCACTCATTCTTCTGTCCTTCGTGAGCTGGCGCGGGATATTCTATATACTGGGCGGGGTGTTCGTGGTCCTGGCCATTGTTTTTCCGATGGTCTGCAGAGAAGTAAAAATATCTCGCTCCGTACGGAGCCAGCTTCCCGAGATCGTCCGGACTCCTTCCTTGTGGCTCATGGCGGCCATATGGACCTTTGCCGCGGGCGCCAACCTTGGCATCTATTTCGTAACGCCCCTGTATCTGACGAAGGAATTGATGCTTGACATAAGTTACGCCAACGAAATATTCGGATTTTCCCGGATAGGGGGCGCAGTGCTTACCATTGCGATCGGATTCATGATCGACCGCTTCAGCCTGAAGAAAACGATGTTCATCCAACTTTTGTTGTCAGGCCTCCTGACGGTCCTCATACCCTTCGCCGGTGCGAGGCACATAGGCTGGGCGCTTTTTTTCCAGGCCAGCATAGTAATGGGATTTTTCCCGGTGGGGCTTGTGGCGATTTCGCGGATATTTCCGGCCGAGCAACGGGGTCTTGCCACGGGGATTGTGACCACCCTGGGGGTTATGTGCGGGCTGGGCTTCACCCCATATCTTCTCGGTCTGTCGGGCGACCTCTTCGGTTTCAGCGCCGGGATCCATGTTCTCGGGATTTGTGTTGTTGCGTCCAGCGGCCTGACGCGATTTTTGCGCCTGGCGTAGGGTGGGGTGAAAAGGGTGCCCTGTGTGTGTTGACAACCATTAAAATCGTTGACAAAAACACGGAATTGCGGTAAAAACGTTGTGAAATTTTTTTCAACTGAAAGGAGACCTGTATGAAAGAAGCAGTCATTGTTTCATGTGCTAGAACCGCGATCGGCCAGTTCGGTCAGTCATTGAAGGACGTACCCGTTGTGCAGCTTGGCGGAACCGCCATCAAGGAAGCCATCAAGAGGGCAGGGATCAGACCGTCGAAGAGCAAGGATAAGGAATTCGCGCCTGCCATCTTCGAAGGCAAGACGGACACCGAACTAGAGGCGAAGTATTATGATTACGACAGCAGTCTGAAAGAGGTCGTAATCGATGAAGTCATCATGGGTAATGTTCTTCAGGCGGGACTCGGTCAGAACTCAGGGCGCCAGGCCAGCATTCACGGGGGCGTGCCGAAGGAAACAGCTGCTTATACGATTAATAAAGTATGTTCATCAGGATTAAGGGCGATCATTAACGCCAACCAGTCGATTATGGTCGGTGACAATGAAGTGGTTGTAGCAGGCGGCATGGAGAATATGAGCCAGGCCCCCTTTACGATCCCCGGACTGAGGTGGGGCGCTCGCATGTTCGATACGAAGGCCGTCGACCTTATGGTCCTCGATGGCGTGTGGGAAATCTTCTACGGCTATCATATGGGATTCACCGCCGAGAATATCGCGGCAAAATACGGTATCTCCAGGGAAGAACAGGACAAGTTCGGACTTTTGAGCCACCAGAGAGCGAGAGCCGCCATCAAGGCAGGCTGGTTCAAGGATGAGATCATTCCCGTCGTCATTCCCCAGAGAAAGGGCAACCCCATCATTTTCGATACTGACGAAAGACCGATGGACACTACGCTGGAAAAAATGCTTTCCCTGGCACCGGCCTTCAAGAAAGATGGCGGTACCGTCACCGCGGGAAACGCCTCCGGCCTCAACGATGCAGCATCCGCCGTGGTCATGATGTCGCGGGATAAGGCGAAAGAACTCGGCATCAAACCCATGGGCAGGGTAATCTCCTGGGCCAACGGCGGCCTTGACCCGGCTTACATGGGC
>DNYO01000236.1 GCA_003506795.1 Deltaproteobacteria bacterium | reverse complement strand
CTCACTGCTTCTTGCAGAAGAACGACACCGCGTCCCTTCTTGCTCTCCAGAGGCGCTCGGCCTCTTTGATATCGATGGAGCTTAAAAGGACGCTGTCGCCGGGTTTTATGTGGGCCAGTCTGTCCATGTCGATATCGGCTACCGTGGCGAGGCGGGTATAATCGCCTATGGTCCTCTCGGTGAGATTGATGAAGGGGAATCCGTCGGGCGGGATCTGGATCGTACCGGGGAGGATGCCTTCGGGTATGATGCTTCGCTGGGCCTTCTTTTTGAACATGATCGGGTTTCCTTCCAGACGGACACCCGTCCTGTTAAGGCGTGACGTGGCGCTGAAAAGGGCCGCGTCCGTTCTTCTCTCCAGGAATCTGACGGATGCGGACGTGAAATGGTCCGCCTCCGGCCCGGATATGACCCTGATGATATGCGGTTCATGCATGGAGGGTATCATAGTGTCGGGAACACCGAGGAGCTGCGCCGGGTTATGGAGGTCTGTCAGGAGGATCCTGTCCCCCTTCATGAGCGGTCTTCCATGAAACCCGCCCACCTTGCATTCGAGGTTTATGGTGCGGCTACCCATCGCGGGCTCGACATCGATGATCCCCGAAAAGGCGATATAGTAACGCAGGCCTTCCAGGACCTCCCGTACCCTCAGAATGCTTCCCTTCCCTGCACGATGGGCCGACCATGGGCGCAGGGGTTCATCGTCGAGGGTCGCTTTCACCCGTGCCCCCGTTATGGCGAAGGTCACCTCCCGTGAAAAGCGCAGCCGAAGGTCATTTCCCATGACCTCGATGGCGGGGGCGTCTTCCGGGTTTTGGAGAAGGAACCGGGCCATCGAGCATGCGAAACGATCAAGCTCCCGTGAGGACGGAACCCCTATATGCCCGTGGCCGTATCTGCCGCGGTCCACGATGATTGACAGGAAACCTGGCCCTATAACCTCTATCATGCCCGCACAAACCTCACGATATCCCCGAAGTTGAGCAGGCTGTAAGGCGCCTGTCCGGAATCAAAAAGCTTCGCCATCGTCCTGCCTATGATCCGCCAGCCGGCCGGCGATTCAAAGGGGTAAATACCGGTCTGAAACTGCGCGATGCCAACCGACCCCTGGGGGACCTTGAGGACCGGCGTCTCCTGCCGGGGCACATAGATCCGCCTGTCGAGCGTGCCGAGGTGGGGGAAACCGGGCATGAACCCCACCGCATAGACGCGATAGGTAACCGCAGAGTGGATTTCTATGACTTCTTCCGAGGAAAGCCCCGAATAGGAACAGACAAAATCCATGTCCGGCCCGTAATCTCCGCCATATCTAGCGGGTATCTCAATCCGCTGCACGTCGGGCAGGGGCATCTTCTTCCAATCATCCTCAATCCCGGAGAGAAATGCCGACATATCATCATATTCGATATGGTCCCTGTCAAAGTGGATAAGGCAGGATCTGAATGAAGGGATAATGTCGATCAGTCCTGTAATCTTCAACGATCTTACGTAGAGAAAAAAGCGGCGCACCGCCTCTGCGGTCTCTTCATCCATCGCCGCACCGAAGATGATCCTGATGCCCTGTTCACCGAAACGCTCGATTTTCATGCCATCACACAGGCCCGCCCGGGCGGGCCGGAAAGACCGGTGAAGGAGCAATTCAAGTCAGCTGTCGCAGGCATGGTCTTGAATTTTACCAGTCACGCTCTCAAGTTGCAAGTCTCAGCCTAAAAGGATGTTAGCGCCGGTCTCTGGCACGAAACGCGAAACCGTCTTTACATGGCCTCGGTCTTCTGCTATGTTTTGGAGACAAAACCAACCATGGCAAGAACGGCAAAAAGACCTGCACGGCCGATTAAAGGCGGACATAAAGCGGTCGATGCGGACAAGACAAGGCTCAGGAGATTTTTGTTCTTCTGGACACCCATCATCGCTATAGTTCTCATCGGGCTTTACGCGGCCGCCCTCGATCCGTCGAAACCGACGGGCAGGACCATGGAGGCAACCGTTGCCGGAAAAGATGCATCGGCGGCGGGACAATCCGCCGCATCGGCCACATACAAGATAAAACTGCAAAATGGTGAGGAAACCGCCCTCTTCATCCCCGAAAAACAGGTGCCGTCACCATCGGGCCGCATCGTCGTTGAAGAATACACGACCACCCTTCTCAAGAGAAAAACGTACCGGTACCTGACGACTCTGCCGACAGGGAAATAGGGAAATGACAATGTCCCGAATCCATCTTCATCACCATCCCGAACGCGCATGCCGTGGCTAACGGCCCGGGACACGAGGACGTACCCGGTGGGCATGCGGTAGAGGGTGTTAATGTCCCTTCATCAACTCCTGGATCTTCCCGCTCATTTCGGGGAGCTTTTTCGTTATAGTCTCAAAGACCTGACGCACATCTACGTTCTTGAAGCGTGCCGCCTTTCGGTCCCATTGACCGGTAACGGCGGGCCAGTTGACGATGTCAAGCCCTCGTTTCCCCTCGGGCGGCATGGTATCCCACCGCTCCTTCATGATGGTCAGTCTCCTGACGGCCGTATCGATCTGAAGAGGATCCCCGGAAAATACCTCATAGGGGATTGAAGCGAATTCTCCCATGAGTTTGCCGGCAAGGTTTTCCATATCGTAGAGATACTGCCGGCTGAGATTCATTTTATCTTCCAATACAGGCGATTTCATGTTTGCCTCCTTTCAAGGGAAGATACGACCCCACATCCAGCCGACGCCCGGGGTTTGCAGCCGTATTTCCCTTATATGTCCTCTCTCACCGCTTCCGCGTCATGGTCATCTCCATCACTTTATCCTGTTTGTCTCCGGAGATGAGATACATCTCGTATTCGATGGTGTTATCATCAATGGTCCGGCTTATGCTGCGCCAGATAGTAGGGCCCCGCACGGGATCGTCATAGCGGCTCTCCTGCGTCACCGTCCCGCCATCCCCGTCGCCGGTTCCTTCGAAAAAATAGACGCCCGTGCTCATTGAATCGATCCAGGCCGAAACGTACTTCTTCGTATGATTGTCGTAGCCCAGTATATTGATGCCACTGAAGGTGCTTCCCATCATATCCCCCGTGTACTCCTGCTGAAGGTACCGGCCCCCGAGAAGCATTCTCTGTTCGCATGTCCCGGTACCCTCACTCGGGGGTCCACCTGGTTCCATCCATGCCTTCGTCTTTGTCTCCCATTTTCCTTCAAGGGCGGCCAGTCTCCTGTGAATCTCGCCGGGTGTTCCTATCCTCTCGTAGATCTCCATCATTTCCTTCGTGTCCATAACCTCCTCCTTTAATACGTTGGTATGCTTCTCTCAATCATCCCCTGATGTATGGAAAGGCTGGGGCAGGGGTGTCTCCTCGTCATGGACGAGTTCGTTGAAACGTATGGCCATCGCCGGTCCTTTTGCACCTTCCTCATGTTTGAAAAAGACAAACGCCCTCTCCCAGTCCTGCGACCGGACTGACCTCAGCCATTGCAGCAGGTCGGCATCCCCGTAATCGGGGCGGCGAAGGCGCAGATACCCCCAGGACGCCGTAGAAAAGATCCTTTCCACGGGGTTATCCTCGGAATCGGCGATACACAGACTGCATCCCTTTCCGCGAAGAAGGTCCAAAATCTCGT
>DNYO01000144.1 GCA_003506795.1 Deltaproteobacteria bacterium | reverse complement strand
GGGTTTCCACCTCGATCTCATATCGTGTTCTCCCCCAGATCAAGGAATATGAAAGAACAAGCACTACCGTGACGAACGCGTACGTAAAGCCGCTGACAGGCCGGTACCTGTCGAAACTTTCAGGTCGCCTGGAATCGATAGGCTTTACGGGAAAACTCTTCATCATGCTGTCCAGCGGAGGTGTTACCTCCGTTGCAACGGCAGCCGAATTCCCCGTGCGGATCATCGAATCGGGGCCGACGGCGGCCGTTATAGCCGGCCAGTATTACGGCAAGCACTTCAACATTCCCGAGATGTTCTGCTTCGACATGGGCGGTACCACGGCCAAATCCTGTCTTATTCAGAAAGGTGTCGCGGGCGTGGTTCCGACCTTCGAGGTGGGCCGGGTCCAGAGGTTCATGAAAGGAAGCGGCCTCACCATCCAGGTCCCCGTGGTCGATCTCATGGAGATTGGCGCCGGCGGCGGCAGCATAGCGAAGGTGAGCAAATTGGGAACGCTCCAGGTGGGGCCGGAAAGTTCGGGCGCGGACCCCGGGCCGATCTGCTACGGCAGGGGAGGACAGGACCCCTGCGTGACCGACGCCGATCTCCTTCTGGGTTATCTCGATGAGAACTATTTTCTCGGCGGGACGATGAAACTCGACAAGGAAGGAGCCCGCAGGGGCGTTGAGGAGAAGATAGCCAAACCCCTCGGTGTTTCCTTCATTCAGGCTGTCTGGGGGATCCATGATCTCATCAATGAGACAATGGCGGCCGCTGCAAAGACCCACATCGCCGAGAAGGGCGGCAATCCCAAGATTGTCACCATATCCGCTTTCGGCGGCGCAGGCCCCGTCCATGCATACGGGCTTGCAAAGAAACTGGGAGCACCCCGGATGCTCATTCCACCCAATGCGGGAGTCGGATCGGCGATGGGATTTTTCACGGCGCCCCGGGCATTCGACCTTCTCAGGAGCCACAAAGTGTCCCTGAACGATGCCTCTTTTGCCGATATCGAAGGCATCTTTAAAGGGCTGGAGAGTGATGCATCGAAGATACTGCAAAAAGAGGCGAGCGGAGACACGATCCGTTTCGAGAGGTCCCTGGATATGCGTTTCGTCGGCCAGGGTTCGGAGATGAACATCCCGGTGCCGGGAGGCGATTTCGCGAGGGTTACACCTGCAGAGGTCAGGAAGTTTTTTGACGATGCCTATGAAAGGCTTTACGGGAGGACCTACCCCGACTCGGAAGTAGAATTCATAAACTTTAAAGTCAGGGCCAGCCTTCCCGAAAAATTACTGCAATTGCCCAAGGTCGATGGAAAGGGCCGGACACTGGAAAAGGCGGTCAAGGGACAACGTCTGGCATATTCGCCAATCTCAAAGGATTTCATACCCTTCACCGTTTATGACCGTTACAACCTTTTCCCGTCAGCGCAGTTTCCCGGTCCCGCGATCATCGAGGAAAAAGAATCGACCCTCATAGTGGGTGAGGGTTCACATGTTTCCGTCGACGATTACGGGTTCCTCTGGATCGATCTCAAGGAGGTGTGCTGATGGCGCGTACGTTTGATCCGATAACACTTGAAATCTTGTGGAGAAGGCTTATCTCGATCGTTGACGAAGCCGACGGAAGCGTGGCCCGTACGGCGTTTTCAAGTCTCCTTCGGGACGCTCATGACTACACCTGCATGTTCACCGACCGTTTTGGCCGGGAACTGGCGCAGGGGACCTTCGCCACACCGGGACAGTCAGGCGCCATGGCGCTTGGCATCAAAAATCTTGTCAATAAGTATCCCCACGACTATTATAACCCGGGGGACGCCTTTATCACCAACGATCCCTGGGCACTGGCGGGCCATCTCAACGATGTTTGCGTCATGAGCCCCATATTCTACAAGGACAAGCTTGTGGCATTCACCGCCTGCGTCTTCCATCATTCGGACATTGGCGGAAGAGTTGCGTCCGACAACCACGATGTCTTCGAGGAGGGGCTCTTCATTCCCTTCGTGAAGCTCTATGACAAAGGGGTGCTTAACGAATCCGTTCTCGACCTCATCCGCTGGAACGTGAGGACGTCCGATGAGGTGATCGGCGATATCCGATCGCAGATAGCGGCGAACCATGTGTGCGGCGAAAAGATATGCCAGATGCTCAAGGAGAGCGACCTTGAAAACCTCGACGACCTTGCGGACCAGGTCATCGGGTTGACCGAGAAGAGCATGAGGGAGGAGATAGCAAAGATCCCCGACGGCATATACCGGACAAGGGGTGTCATCGAACAGATGAAGGGGAACGGCGACATCGTCATCGAAGCAAAGGTGGAGATAAAGGGAAGCGATATCATCGTTGATCTCGACGGTTCATCGGGCCAGGTCAATTGGGGCGGCAATGTTGTGTATAATTTTACCTATGCCTATGTCTTTATGGCGATCAAGAGCATGTTCGCGCCCGACATCCCCAATAATGAAGGATGTGCAAAGCCGATCGTGCTCACAGCGCCTGAGGGCACGGTGATCAATTGCAGGTTCCCTGCGGCCGTGGCCGCGCGGATGGGGGTCGGCCATTTTCTGACAGAGGTCATTTACCGGGCCCTCTCCGACGTCTTGCCCGACAAAGTGATAGCGGCGTCAGGCGGCACCCCTGCGGCGATGAACGTATTCTACGGAAAGAGAAAAGACGCCAAACCGTGGCACAGCGTCATCATACGGGGCGGGGGCATGGGTGCGGGCGCCCGCAATGACGGGAACTACGTCTATATCTTCCCGGCCAACGGTGCGAATACTCCCGTTGAGATTTTTGAGAGCGATACGCCGCTGATCGTCGAGAAACGGGAGATCCTCTCCGATTCGGGCGGCGTCGGCAAAATGAAAGGCGGATTGGGGAAACGGGAGATCTTCAAAGTGCCCGATGACGAGTATGCACCGATCCCGCCGGTGAACCTGGGGATCCAGTCAGGCCGGTATATTTATCCCGCGGAAGGTCTTTTTGGAGGCAAACCTGGTTCGAGGGCGCAGTTCCTTGTGAATGGCGTTCCGGGGAATTCCTACGGGTTGACCCAGCTTACGCCGGGCGATGTCGTAACGATCGACGCGCCGGGCGGAGGCGGCTACGGCAATTCCATCGAGCGCGACCCGGAAATGGTGCTGAACGACGTTCTAGAAGGATACATAAGTTTTGAGAGCGCCCGGTCA
>DNYO01000301.1 GCA_003506795.1 Deltaproteobacteria bacterium | reverse complement strand
CGGACCGGTTTCAGGTATGTAAAAGGGATCGGGGAAGAAAAGGGGGACCGCGTCCTCAAGGCGCGCGAACAGGCTTTTTTCACCTCATTGCAGGACTTCGCCGACCGGGCCGGGATCGACAATAAATCAACACAGAATCTCATTGCCGTGGGGGCATTCAGTGCCATAAATAGATCGAGGAGACAGCTCCTCTGGGAGGCGGGGACAATACGCGACGCGGGGCTCGCAGGCATCAACTCCGGTGAGCGGGAACAGAACCTGCCCATACCCGAGATGAACGCGGCGGAAGAGATGATAACCGACTATGTCTTCCAGGGGTTTTGTGCGTCACACCACATAATGAAACTCTACCGGCGGGCCCTCGACAAGCTGGGCGCGGTCACAAGCACCGGTCTTGTCAATTGCCCTTCCGGCGCCGCCGTGCTCACTGCCGGCTACATGGTGTGTTTCCAGATGCCGCCCACCGCGAAAGGGCGGTTTTCATTCATGACCCTCGAGGACGAAGACGGCCTTATCAACGTTGTGATAAGGCCGGNNAAGTTTAAGGCACAAGGACGGATAAGCCCCGGACCGTACTTTCAGATCATGGACGCCGGAGTTGCCCTATTTTTCGATCTTCTTCTTGCACCTTACACAGTACATGGGTTTGTCATCGTGAATAGCATCTTCCGTAACGAGATCCCCCGGTTGGACGGACTCTCTCTCCTCATCGCTTGCACACACCGGACAAACCAGTGTGTCGCTCTTGACGTGATAGGCCCTTATCTTCTTTTCATCGACCATTGCCATCGTGCTTGCCCCCTTTACGGTTCATTCTCTGTCGACTTCCATTGGCGTACTATAGGTACGCGATAGCCGCCCGTCAACTATGCCGTGGGGCAAAACACCGTCCTGTCACCTGTCCGCGACGGTGATTGAAAATTCCTTTTCCAATTCCATCTTCTGAAGGAAGTGGGGCTTGACGAAAATACGCACTTTCGCCATCCCTTCTTTTTGGGCCCTCAACTCCCTGGCAAGCCACACCTCCGAGACGATCCAGCCATCCTTGTCAACGAGATTGCGGCGGACCCGGGCATCCCGAAGGGCCGCGATGGCGTCACCTTCAATCCTGACGTCATAGAAGGGACCGCTCTTGCTGCCTTCCCGCCCGTATACCAGAACGGCGGTCTGACCAGGGGGCAGTACGCCGCCATCGCCAAGGTCGAAGAAGGTAAAATTCTTCGCAATGATACCACCATCCAGTTTATCCGCATTGACGGTGAGCACGTTCTTGCCTTTCCTCCAGGCGGGATCGAAAGAGAGGGTTTGTATGTCGCCGGCCGATGGCCGGGGATGGACTTCCTTACCGTTGAAGAACATCTTCACATCGGTGACGTTCACTGCCGCAACGCTCAGTTTCTCCCTCGCCATGATTATTTCCCGGTCTCCCGTATGCCCGATGACGGCGATAAAAGGCGCCGGTTTCCAGTCGAAGCTGCTTTTCGCGTCGACTCTTTTGCCGTCGATAACGGTCTTTACAGTGACAGATTGTTTCTCTGTCTTTCCCGGGATGAAGATGAAATCCGCCATGGTGCGGTCTTCCGAGAAACCTCCGGATCTCTGCCTCATCCTGGCGGGTTTCCCGTTTACCTCCCAGGTGAATTGTGGGTTCGTCCAGGCCTTGGGAAATTCGATGGAAATGGCTGCGTATATCTCGTCTTTCACGGCCCCGACGGAGACGATCGCGAGACCCCGGGGGGTATCCGGCCTGACCGGTTGATCGGCACGAGCGATTGAAACAAGGGTGAGTACAAGCACGAATCCGAAAAGTAACTTTTTCATCATGATTTCCATGCCTCCTGGTACCATCGCCCGTTTAAGACGAATCCAACATTTCATTTTCTTCATATGGGACAACCGCTCTGAAGGGAAGACTAAAATCCATCCTCCCTGTCTTAAGGATAATCAAAATGCAGCCGAGGCGTACGTCATTATGAAGAGGGGGGAATCCCCCCTCTTGTGGAGATCTATGCGAGTTTCTACTTAACTTTCAGAAGAATTTTCGTTGCCGCTTTCTGAGAGTAGCTCAGGTCCTGATCGGCACGGGCCTTCTCCATGGCCTCCTTGCTCTTGAAACTTCCGGCCAGAAAGGGGTGAGCCAGGACGGTAAGAAGGTAGTCGCCTTTTACGATCCAGAGGTCGTAGCCGTTCCAGAAGGCTTCGTCACCAAACCCGCCGATAGACTTCATTTTTTGCGCTGTGTCGGCATTTGCCATCCGGGCCTTTTTCTGCCTCTCAAAGACGTCTCTGGCCGATTTGAAGATCCCTTCGCTCCTGATCTCATCGGAGGAGGAGACTATCAGCTTCACGCTGTATGCACCGCCTTTCTTTTTGAAAAAATACGTGCAATTGTTGCCCGCGGGTGCGGATACCCTGCCTGCCCGCTGGGACGACACGGTATCGTTGAAAAGCGTCTCCGCGTCAGCTTTCGTAAGAAGCACGCAGGCATCGAGAGGACCTGCCGCTCTTATCGGGGTGGGGCTGAACATCATAGCCATCGATGCTACGATAAGAAACACGCCTGCAATCACGATGCTCTTTTTCATGAAACCTCCTTGAGAAATGGCTGCGCTCCAACTGGCTGAACATAGAGAGTGTTCTTAATAGTACTATAAAACGAAGCGGTGAATAAATAGCTTAGGGGGATTTTTTTTAAAGCCCGTAGTTGAGACAATTGAAACGGTCAAAACGCCTGTTTGGGATTCAACTCGTCTTCAGGGTGTCACGGGCTATAAGGGCGGCACCCAGGGCGGCGGTGATCCGGGGCTCATCGGGGACAAAAACACCGGTTCCCAGCTCGGTCTCTATGGCCTTTACAAGCCCGATATCCATGGCTCCTCCGCCGGTAACCGCACAATCCGGGGCGAGTCCGACACGGATGACGAGAGTGACGATCTTCGATGCCATGGCATTATGGATTCCAGCGAGGATATCGGCGGGGGACGCTCCCTCAGAGATGCGTGACACCGCCTCCGATTCGGCAAAAACGGCACATCCTGTCGTAAATTCGACGGCTTTTTTTGCCGTAAGGGAAAGTTCGCCGATGTCGCTCACCTTTATGCCAAGTATGCGGGCGGCAACCTGAAGGAACTTTCCGCTTCCTCCCGCGCACTTCTCATTCATTATAAAGTTGGCTATCCTCCCCTCATCATCAAGGCGGATCGCCCGGGAATACTGGGCCCCGACATCCATGACGGTCTTTACGGAAGGGAAAAGATAATGAACACCCGCGGCATGGCACGAAATATCGGTGGACGTATCGTCGGCGAAGTCGATCATGTTCCCGCCATACCCTGCTGCCACGGTACGTGCGATATCCCCAAAGGTGAGATTCAGCTTTTCCAGTGCAGCCCGGGCCGCGGCCCTGCCCGCTTCGCGGTAATCGCCGCCTGAAGGTATCACCGCATAGGAGCGGACCTCGCCCTCCTCAAGGACAATCGC
>DNYO01000109.1:3324-4517 GCA_003506795.1 Deltaproteobacteria bacterium | reverse complement strand
GGCAGGGAGGAGATCCTCAAGGTGCACACACGGAAGACACCTGTCTCCGAAGACGTCGAGCTTTCCATCATCGCCCGCGGCACGCCGGGTTTCTCCGGCGCAGACCTCGCCAACCTCGTCAACGAGGCCGCTTTGATAGCTGCCCGGCGGGGAAAAAAGTCCATAGAGATGGACGACTTCGAGCATGCCAAGGATAAAGTGCTCATGGGCGTTGAGAGACGAAGCATGATAATCCCCTTTGAGGAAAGGCGGCTTACCGCTTATCATGAAGCAGGCCACGCCCTCGTCGCGAAGATGATTCCAGGCACCGACCCCATACACAAAGTCACCATTATCCCCAGGGGATCTGCGCTCGGCTTGACCCAGCAGCTGCCGATAGACGAGCGCCATACCTACTCAAAAGATTATCTTCTTAACAACATTTCGATCCTCCTGGGAGGCCGTGTGGCTGAGGAGCTTGTCATCGGCGAACTTACCACCGGGTCTGGCAATGACATCGAACGCGCCACGAAGCTGGCGCGGAAGATGGTCTGCGAATGGGGTATGAGCGACAGGCTGGGACCCCTCAATTATGGGAAAAACGAGGAACATATCTTTCTCGGCAGGGAGATAGCCCGTCATCGGGATTTCAGCGAACAAACCGCTCAGGGAATCGATGAAGAACTGAAAGAGCTTGTCGACAGGTGCTACACCCGGGCAAAGGACCTCATCTCCAAACATATCGCCTCGCTCCATGCCCTGGCCAACGCACTTCTCGATAAGGAAGTTCTCGATGGCCTGGAGATAGACACTATCATCAGGGACACTGATGGCGCGGGCGTTGTGGTGTAACACTCATCCCCTCATCATGGGGATCCTCAATGTTACGCCTGACTCCTTCTCCGACGGCGGCAAACATTATGCGCTCGAAGAAGCCGTCGATCACGCCCTGCTCATGATCGAGGAAGGCGCCGATATCATCGACGTCGGCGGCGAATCGACGCGGCCCTTCTCGGAACCGGTTGCCGAAAAAGATGAACTCAACCGGGTAATACCTGTCATAGAGACGCTTCGGGCCAATCCCGATATACTAATATCCGTTGATACGTACAAGGCAAATGTTGCCAGGGAAGCCCTCATGGCGGGAGCCGATATGGTAAACGACATCAGCGGCCTTACATATGACGACCGTATGGCCGGGGTCATCGCCGCGA